>CAJOOY010000041.1 GCA_905236385.1 uncultured Spirochaetia bacterium | reverse complement strand
GTGGGCTTGAAGAGTTTGCGCTTCCTGGCTTTCCTAAGTTCTGCACTGAAAAGTATTTACACTGTGAGCGTTACTTGGAGAGTTTTGAGACTATGGTCCGCTCGGCCCTTGAAATCTCTAAGACCCTGAAGGGCCTTGGTATAAATCTCTGCTTGGAAAACCTTCCCCCGCGCCCCGGCTACCTTTTTTTCATGCCTTCTGAGATGAAAAAGCTAGCTACCCTTGGTCTTGATATGTGCCTTGATATAGGCCACATGCAGGTCTGCGCAGCGGTCTTTGGCTTTGACCTGACAGCCTCTATTTGCCAGGTAATTGAAAGCGGTGGAGTCAGGACCATGCACATGCACTCTAACCCCTCCCGCAAAGGCTGTTATACGGATTCTCATGAAAGCCCCGAGCTCTATAATAAGGATTTAGGCAAGATTATGGACTGTGCCACCAGGCACAATGTCAACCTGATCAGTGAAGTAACAGACGGTGCCTACGAGAGTGTAGAGGTGCTTATGAAATATCTTTCGAAACAAAAGTAAAAAAGTTTCGTTTTCGAAAAATAATACTTGTTTTAGCATAATAGCGTGTTAAAATATTATAGAAAACATTTTCCCTAGGAGGAGTTAAGATGAAAAAAGCTTTAACAATCATGCTGGTCCTGGCTCTTGTCCTCACATCTGTATTTGCAGGTGGAAAGAAAGAGACAACGGAAGCCATGGAACTGGTTATCTACAACGGCGGTTCTGATTCTGAAGGACAGAAGATGATAGATGCTTTCACTGCAAAGTATCCCAACATCAAGGTTTCTCAGGTTCAGGATAAGTCTACAAACATCACAACAAGAGTCATGCAGGGAGAGGAAGCAGACGTTGTTACACTTATTGCCAAGGAAAACCTTGACGCCATGAAGGACTATCTTGTTTCTTACAAGACAGCAAATGACAGCAAGTACAGTGCTGAAATGAAAGATGCTGACTATAAGTATTATGCCACATCCATGCCTCTTCAGGTATTTATGTACAACACAGACCTTCTCAAGGGTGATGATATTCCGAAATCATGGTTCGACCTTGCAGATGCAAAATACAAAGGCAAGATTGTTCTCACAAGCCCAACTTCCGGTAGTGGTTTTGCTCAGTTGTACATGATGTATAAGCTCTCTGGTGACAACCTTGATCTGGTAAAGAAGATTATTGCTAACGGAGCTGTTTATCTTGCTGATTCAACTTCTGGTCCTGCCGGAGTTGAGAGAGGTGAGTATGCTATTACAATGACCGGTGAGAAGAACGTTGGTCAGGCAATTGAGAAAGGTTCCCCAGTCATGTATCTGTATCCTGAAGAAGGAACCGGTCGCAGAATTGAAGGTTGTGCAATCACAGCAAACGGAAAGAACCAGGAAGCAGCAAAGCTGTTCATGGACTTCATTACAAGTGTTGATGGTGCAAACGTAATTCTTTCTATGTCAAGAAGATCTACTCATCCTGACGTAGGCGGTCCTGCTGGTCTCCCCGGACTTGGCGAACTTAAATTCTTTGCATATGATGACGCAGAGGCTTCAAATCTTAAAAAGTCTCTCCAGGCAGAGTTTAATACCCTTCTGTAAGTCAATCATATACTCCCTTTATGGGCTGCCGCCTGGCAGCCCATCTTTTTAGAATCACACATAAAAACAGGAGAAACGTTTTTCCATGAGTAAGACAGTTAGATATGAAAAAGTAAACAAGATATATGCAGAAGGTTCAAAAAATGCGGTTCATGCACTTAAGGATGTATCCTTTTCTATAAATGAGGGTGAGCTTTTCTGCCTTCTTGGCCCATCCGGTTGTGGCAAAACAACACTACTTCGGTCAACAGCAGGACTTGAGACCATCTCTTCAGGAAAAATGTACTATGGAGATGTGGATATTTCCACCATTCCTCCATACAAGAGAAACATTGGGATGGTCTTCCAGAGTTTTGCCCTTTATCCGCATATGACAATTTTTGAAAATGTTGCCTACGGCCTCAGAGTCCGTAAGGTACCTAATGATATAGTAACCAAGAAAGTTACAGAGGTTATGGAACTGGTTGGTCTACAGGAAGAGTTGAAGAGGAACCCAAGTCCTACGGCTCTTTCTGGTGGTCAGCAGCAACGCGTTGCTATTGCCAGAGCTCTTGTCTATGATCCGGACGTACTTCTTCTGGACGAGCCGCTTGCTAACCTGGACGCAAAGCTCAGACGCTATATGAGAGCTGAGATTAGAAGAATTCAGAAAGCCACAAATATAACAACCATCTTTGTAACCCATGACCAGGAAGAGGCCATGGCTGTAGGAGACAGACTTGCAGTTTTCAGAAAGGGTGTAGTAGAGCAGATCGGAACTTCAGATGAGCTTTATAACCATCCATCAAATGCCTTTGTTGCAAACTTCATTGGAAAGATGAACTTTTATAACTCCCATGTTGTTTCAACAAGTGAGAAAGAAGTAGTTGCAGAAATAGACACAACTGGAATCAAGGTTGCTATTGACAGATCTCGCTGTCACGCAGAAGTAAATAAGGGAGATGAGGTTCTTATCGGTGGAAGACCAGAGCACCTGAAAGTTTCTTCCTCTGCTTCAGAGAAGTCCATTCCGGGACAGGTTAAGATCATCCAGCATCTGGGTTCATTCATCAGATATGAAGTAGATATAAACCCTGCTGTTTCTCCGGTTAATTTTGAAATTGATATGGACAGTCTCCAGAAGGATATTCACGAAGGAGATATGGTAAATGTCACGTTTGATGAGACCAGAATTGCTTTGTTCTCACCCAAGGGGAGAGAAATATGAGTAGAAAGTACTCCATTACTGAAAATGGTGCAGAGACTAACAGGATAAAGAAGTTCTTCCAGAAAGACTTCTCTCAGCTTCTGGTTTTTGCTGTACCCATGGTATTTCTTGCAGTGTTTCTTCTCTATCCTATGGGAATAACACTTCTCAGAGCTTTCTGGGAGCCTGCAAGCTTCAACTTTAAGTTCACCGGCTGGTCTCTTGAGGGCTTTAGGCAGTTCTTCAGTACTAATCTGTACATGAGAAGCCTCAGAAACTCTATTGTAGTCAGTGTGTCAGTTACACTTCTTACACTGGTCATTGGTGTTCCAATGGGTTACTGCGTAGCCCGTGTTAAGATTCCCGGAAAGAAGCTTCTTGTCTCTCTTGGAATTCTTCCAATCATTATGCCTTCCTTCGTTGGTGCTTACACTTGGGTCATCCTTCTTGGAAATAAGGGTGTTGTAAGAGCGGCTCTTAACTGGTTACTTGGTCCGTTGGGAATAACCATTCCAAGTATCTATGGTATGTTTGGAATGATTCTGGCCATGACACTGACTTACTTCCCGTTTGTCTTCCAGATGAGCTACGGTGCTTTCTCCAGTGCAAACGCACTTTTGGAAGAAGCTGCCATGCTGATGGGTGCAAAGAGATGGCATATTATGAGAACCATAACTCTGCCTCTTATCATCCCATCTCTGGGCGCTGCAGCACTATTGGTCTTTGTCAGGGCAATTGGTAACTTCGGTATCCCGGCAGTTATTGGTGGAAACAACTACGTGCTTCCAACCCTTATCTCTTTTGCCTATCAGGGAGATGGAGATATTAACTTTGCCTCTTCAATAGCGCTTATCAACGTTGTTATCACAGGCCTCGTTCTCTACGTTCAGAAGTACGTTGTTTCAAAGCGTGAGTATGAAACTATCTCAGCAACCCATACTGAGATTAAGCAGCATGAGAGTGCAGGAGCCAGGATTCTTGCATCTCTTTTCTGCCTTATTATTCTCATCATGTCCTTGTTGCCTCAGCTGACAATTGTTGTCATGTCCTTCTTCAAGAACTGGACAGGACTGCTTCCAACTGGCTTCACACTTGAAAACTACGCATCCATTCCGAAGAACTCTGGAAAGGAAATGTTCAACTCATTCTTCCTTTCAATTACCGCAACTCTTATGTGTGCTGTCTTTGGTTCAATTCTTGCCTACATTACTGAAAGAAAGAAACCAAAAGGAGCAGCGTTATTAGATATGTCAGTCATGGCTCCGTTCATTTTGCCGGGTACCGTTGTATCTATTGCTCTTCTTTCAGCCTTCGGAGCAAACAGTATGTTTAAGCTAACCGGAACATACGCCATCCTTCTCATCTCCTACATGATCAGAAGAACGCCGTACGTTTACCGCTCAGTTAGTGCAAACCTGACTCAGCTCAACCCGTCTCTGGAAGAGGCCAGTACAATCAGTGGAGCTACATGGTTCTACACGTTTAGAAGAGTAAGTGTGCCACTTATCATGCCTGCAATTATTTCAGGTTCTGTCATGACACTCACCACACTGCTGCAGGAACTGAGTACGACAATCCTTCTCTACGGTCCGAAGACAAGAACTGTTCCTATTCAGATTTACAACAAGGTTCTTGAAAACAACCTTGGTCAGGCCAGTGCTCTTTCAACCATCTTGCTTATAATTGTCTTTGCTATAATATACGGCATGAACAACCGTAAGGGCAGTGATGTATCTTCTGCCCTGAAAATGTGAGGCTTTCTCTATGGCTATTGATATTAGTATTTCAAAAACAAGTGTTGAAATGGGACAGAAAGCTGCTTCTCTTATTGCCTCTCTTATCAGGGAGGCCGTTAAGAAGCAGGGCAGTGCAAGAATAGTTCTCTCCACCGGCGCCAGCCAGTTTGAGATGTTTGATGCCCTTGTCAAAGAAGACGTCTCATGGGACAAGGTTGAAATGTTCCACCTTGATGAGTATGTGGGTCTTCCAATTACCCACATTGCTTCTTTCAGAAAATACCTGACTGAACGCTTTGTAGACAAGGTGAACCTTAAGAAGGCTTATTTTGTTAATGGAGAAGAAAATATTGAAGAAAACATTTCTTCCCTTACAGAGGCTCTCAGGAGCAAACCAGTAGACGTTGGCGTAATAGGAATAGGTGAGAATGGCCACATAGCTTTCAATGATCCACCAGCTGATTTTGAAGCAAAAGAAGCCTACAGGGTAGTTAACCTGGACACCAGGTGCCGCATGCAGCAGGTTGGAGAAAAGTGGTTTGACAGCCTTGAAAGTGTTCCAACTCAGGCCATCTCCATGCTTCCGAAGCAGATCATGTCCTGTAAGACCATAGTCTCAATAGTTCCTCATGCAGTCAAGGCTGAGGCTGTCTTCAATACCATAACAGGGCCGGTGAATCCAATGGTTCCTGCAACCCTTCTTAAAACCCACAGTTCTTGGCACTTGTTCCTGGATGAAGATTCAGCTTCTAAGCTGATAGCGAGGTAAAAATGGATTCTGTAATCAGGGGTTTCAATATTCTTGAAGAGAAGGCTGTAGAGCTAACTGTTCAAGATGGAATTATTTCTAAAATCAAGGAAATCCCTGAGTCTCAGAATCTTCCTTTTTTATGCCCGGGTGGTGTAATAGATACTCAAGTTAACGGCTACCTGGGCCATGATTATTCTTCTCCTGACTTTAAATGGGAAGAGGCAGAAGAAATCTGCAAGGCCCTGATTGAGGAAGGAACACTTCAGCACTTTGCAACCATAGTCACCCGCCCGCAGGAAACAATTCTCAGAAATATAAAGGCCATAGTGAAGGCCAGAGAAAACTCAGATCTGGTCCGTAGAAGCCTCACAGGTATCCATATAGAAGGAAACTTTATCTCTGATTTAGATGGACCTAGAGGGGCTCATGATAAAAGGTACGTCAGAAAGGCTTCAATAGAAGAGTTTGATCAGTGGCTAAGTGCCTCGGATGGACTTTTGAAGTACATAACAGTTGGAGCAGAATCTGAGGATGTTATCTCTCTAATTAAGCACGCTGTCTCTTGTGGTGTGGTTGCCTCACTAGGTCACACAGGTGCTACCAAAAAGCAGATAGATCAGGCGGTTGAAGCAGGAGCTAGTGTTTCTACACACCTTGGAAACGGTATTTGGCAGAGCCTGGATAGGTTTGAGAACCCAATCTGGGCTCAACTTAGAAACCCAAAACTAACTGCTTCAATAATTGCTGATCTGTGCCATGTAACACCAGATTTGCTTTGGATAATCTCACGCTGTAAAGACTCTTCCCACATAATTCTAGTCTCAGATTTAGCTCCATGTGCAGGTCTTCCAAAGGGAAGATTAAAGTGGGGAGATATGGATGTGGAGATAGTAGAGGACAAGTCAGTCAGGCTTGCAGGAACTCCATTCCTAGCTGGGGCAGGCTCTCCACTATTCAAAGATGTCTTTAATTTCTCAAACTGCACATCTCTTTCTCTCTCAGATTCATTTAAACTAGCCACTATTAATCCATGTGAAACCTACAACCTAGATAAATCAAGGCTAACGCTGAAAGAGGGAAAGAGGGCTGAGTTTGTTTTGTTTGATAAAGATGGGGGATTGAAAACAGTTTATCCATCTTCTAAACGCCCTGTTTGACGGGCTATAAAGTAAAGAAATCTAAGCCAAACAACAATCATTTAAAGCTATTTAGCTTAGAGCTCTAAGCTAAAAAAAGGGTTTTTTCACAAAAAAGCTTAGAGCTCCATTCAAATACCCCTAGGTGGGGTGAAGTTTTACATGATTGGATCGCCAGCAGCGGTGCACATAATTGGGTCACCTGCTGCGTTTAAAATGTAGTAGTTACCCTTAACATCCATCATTATCGGATCTCCGCCGGCAGTTTTCAGTGTTGTAAGCATGATTGGATCTCCTGCGGCTGTGAGCTTGCCCTGAAGCATGATTGGGTCTCCTGCAGCATTTCTCATAATCGGATCTCCAGCAAAGTTAATTCCTTTAATAGGGGCTACTGTAATAGTGTTGTTTGAATTTGACAGTGTTGTTGGTGCATTGTTATTCATGGCTGCACATGAACAAAGCACAGCAGCAAGGATTAAACAAAAAGCCGTAATAGTAATTCTTTTCTTCATGGTCATTTCTCCTTAAATCTCTGTTCTTACAATCATTCTAACACAAACTGATGCAAAGGGATAAAAAAACGGCACAGAGAGAATCTGCACCGCTTTTTAATCAATTGACTATATTTGTTTCTTACTCTTCAACAATAGCACCTGTCGGGCAAACTGAAGCGCAAGTTCCGCATGAAGCGCAAGCATCCTGATCGATTACATAGATGTCACCTTCGCTGATGCATCCAACCGGGCATTCGCCTGCACATGTTCCACATGCTACACAAGTGTCTGTAATTCTGTAGGCCATTCTCAACTCCTTTACGTTTTTATGGACACTTAAATACTAATGATTCGAGAAAGGGATAGTCAATTATTTTTTGTCTGTGCTTTAAAGATTAGCTAGAGCTAACTGCTGTCTCTGATGTTGATACTCAGTAATAAAAAACTGTAAAATCCAACTTATGAAAAAATTGGTTTTGGCTGAGAAGCCGAGTGTTGGAAGAGAGCTGGCTGCAGTCCTTGGCTGTGTTAACAGAGGAAAATATTTTGAAGGTCCGTCCTATGTTGTCACATGGGCCCTCGGGCACCTGGTGACCCTTAGTCCCCCTGACTCCTATGGAGAGAAGTACAGACGCTGGAGCCTCTCTAATCTGCCCATGCTTCCTGAAGAACTTGAGACTATGGTTATAGAAAAGACCAAGGACCAGTTTGATCTGGTAAAAAGCCTACTGGACAGAGAAGATGTGGAGAGTGTTGTTATTGCAACAGACGCTGGAAGAGAAGGGGAACTTGTAGCCCGCTGGATTCTCAAAGAGGCTAAGTGCACCAAGAAGACACAGAGGTTGTGGATAAGTAGTCAAACAGAGAGCGCTATTAAGCAGGGTTTTGAGAATCTGAAAGATTCAAGTGAGTATGACAACCTTTACTATGCTGCAGAAAGCAGGTCTTTTGCGGACTGGTACATAGGTTTTAATGTCTCAAGAGCCATGAGCTGTCATTTTGACTCTCGCCTTTCAGCCGGAAGAGTTCAGACTCCCACACTGGCTTTGATTACAGACAGAGAAGAAGAGATAGAAAGTTTTGCGGGAAAGTTCTACTGGACTTTAAGAGCTGATTTTGGACGCTTTAAGGCCTCATACTACACAGAAGAGAAAACTATTCGCATTCAGGATGAGAATAAAGCTAACAGTTTAAGTACCTTTTTAAAAGGGAAAACCGGAACCGTCACAAGCGTAAAGAAGGTTACAAAGACAGAAAAACCACCTTTGGCATATGACCTGACAGAGTTACAGAGGGATGCAAACATGCTTCTCGGTTTCTCTGCAAAGCAGACACTGGACACTCTTCAGCGCCTATATGAGGTACACAAGATAGTGACATACCCAAGGACAGATAGCAGATACATCACGGAGGATATTGTGCCGACATTTGGCGAGAGGCTTCTGGCCCTCAAGAATACTCCTTTTGCTTCAGTGTGCCCAAGGGTCGAGAACATACGTAAGGACCTGTCCAGGTTAGTGGATAACTCAATGGTCAATGACCACCATGCACTTCTGCCAACCGAGCAGCCAGTGAACCTAGAAAAGCTTTCTTTTGAAGAAAAAGCGTTGTGGGAGCTGGTTATTACCAGGTTCCTAGAGACCCTCAGTGAGGACTATGTTTACAGTACCACAACTATTGAAATAGATGTTGATGGCGCTCTGTTCTCTGCCAGGATGACCATGCCGGACAGCTATGGCTGGAGAGAGATAGCCCGTCTGACTGGCAGGAGAAGTACGGCCACTTACGAAGATGAGAGTGAGTACGGCCTGTACGGCCTGAAGGAAGGGGACACTGTTACTGTAAAAGATGTTGAGCTTAAGCGTTTTGCAACCATGCCGCCTGAGAGATACACTGAGGCGGATTTGCTGTATGCCATGGAACACGCTGGGCGTCTTGTAGATGACAGCGAGCTTAAAAAGCGCCTTGAAAACGGACTTGGCACTCCTGCAACCAGAGCTGATATAATAGAAAAGCTGATACAGAACAACTGTATGGAAAGAAAGGATGGTTTTCTTGTTCCAACTGCTAAGGGAAGGGAACTGGTGAGACTGGTTCCGTCTCAGCTCAGAAGTGCAGAGCTAACCGGCAGGTGGGAACAGAGGCTCTTTGCCATCTCCCATGGTCAGGAGAGTGAGAAGCCGTTTATTGAAGATATTAAGAAAAATGCTACGGACCTTGTGAATCAGGTTATAGCAAACAAGGATTCATATGACCCGGCAAGGATGGGAGACCCAAAACATATCTGCCCGGCTTGCTCGTGGCCTATGGCTAAAGTAGTGGATGAACAGGGAAACACTCACTACGTCTGTCAGAGGTTCTCATGCGGTTATGAAGAGATGATTATCCGTAAGAAGATTAAAGATAAGGTTCTTCTTGCTAAATCAGTTGTAAAAGAAAGTCACTACCGCACAGCCACGAGACGTAATGAAGATAACATTCCAGCAAAGAATTACAGAGCGTCTGCAAAGGAGTCCTCAGGTGGAACTTTTGCAGACTTTATTAAGGCTTCCGAAGAACGGAGGAAAGGGAGAAAACACTGATGAGCGAGAAGGTAACTATTGTAGAAAGCGGAATGACGGGCTTTGGCTTCATTCAAGGGGATGAGTACAAGTTCAGAAACAAGGTGGCAGGGGATGACTCCTCCTACAGACATCTTACAGAGGAAGAGATCACAGTTCTTGAGAGAAACGCCAACACTTCCGATGATTGGAATAACGTTCTAGTTAAGGATGAATTTGACCCATCCTGCATAAGACGAACTACATTCTATGGAAAAATCAGAATCGGAAAGGTCCGTTCCTGCGCTCTTCATTTTCATGATCTGGAGCTTCCGTGCGGTATTTCTCACAGCACTATCATCAGCAGTGATATTGGGGACTACTGTTCAATCCGTGGTGTCAGTTTCATGAGCCACTACATAATCCATGACAGATGCATTCTCTTTCACATAAGAGAACTTCAGACCACTAACCACAGTAAGTTCGGTAACTGCATAGTCAAGGATGGTGAAGATCCATCTGTATTGGTCAAGCTTTCTGTTATGAACGAGAATGAAGGCAGGTCAATTGGAGCTTTTGAAGATTTAATCTGTGCAGATGCCATGCTCTGGGCGGACAACCCTTCAGACAAGGAATTGGACAAGGCTCTCTGGGCACTGACTACTGCTTCTTATTCAACAGAGCGCGGCTGGTACGGCGAGGTTGGAGAAGGAAGCGTTATTAAGGATACAGGAATAATTAAAGACGTCATGATGGGTCCGGCAACCTATGTTAAGGGTGCCAACAAGCTTAAGAACCTGACAATCAAGAGCACACAGGAGTCTCCTGTTCAGCTTGGAGAAGGAATAGAGGTTGTAAACGGAATAATCGGCCCGGGTTGCCGAATTTTCTACGGCTGCAAGGCCATCAGGTTTGTCATGTGTGAAAACAGCCAGCTCAAATATGGCGCCAGGCTTATCAACTCAGTGCTTGGAGACAACTCAACGGTTTCCTGCTGTGAGGTTTTGAGCAACCTTCTGTTTCCGTTCCACGAGCAGCACCACAACAACTCGTTCCTTATCTCAGCCCTGGTTATGGGTCAGTCAAACATGGCTGCCGGAGCAAACATAGGCTCAAACCACAACAGCCGCGCAGCAGATGGCGAGATGCGCGCCGGAAGAGGCTTCTGGCCAGCCCTCTCTTCTTCAATCAAGTACAACAGCCGCTTTGCCAGCTACGTCATGATCTCAAAGGGCCTTTACATTCATGAGATGAATGTCCGCTTCCCGTTTGCTCTGCTTTCAGACAACATAAAGCATGGTTACAGACAGATTTACCCTGCCTTCCTATGGATAAACAACATGTATGCCCTTGAGAGGAACTGCGGAAAGTTTGCTTCAAGAGATAAGAGAAAGCAGGCCATCCAGCATATTGAGACGGATTATCTGGCTCCGGATACTGCTTCTGAGATACTGGATGCCTTCTTTACCCTTAGGGACCTCTACGAGGAAGCTGACCATGATGAAACAAAGGTCCAGGTGCTTGATATGGAAAATTCTAAGACCCCTGTGAGAATTCTCAGGTGTGAGAAGGCCCTGCAGGCTTATCAGGACATGATTGAGTACTATTGCGCCAAGGAAATATCCTCTTATTGCAGTAAGAACAATATTTCTGTCTCGACGCTGGAGGCTCAGAGCTCCAAGGCTTACAAAGTTTGGGAAAACCTTGGAGGTCAACTGGTGCCTTCTGCCAAGGTGGAGGAATTGAAGGTGAAAATCAAGAACGGAGAGTTCAAAAGCTGGAAGGAACTTCATAAGGTCTACGACAAGTGGAATGAAGAGTATCCTCTTGAAAAGGCCCTGAATGCAATTGATGCCTACAAGACCCTTAAAGGCTGCTCAAACATTTCTGAGAAGAGGTGGAATGAACTAAAGAAGAGCTTGGCCAAGACAAGAGCTTTTATAGATGATCAGGTCTATGCTTCAAGAGCTAAGGACTACAGCAGAGACTTCAGACTCTGGACCTATAAATCTTATGAGGAGCTTGAAGCTGTTATGGGCAAACTTGAAGATAACTCATTTATCTCTGAGAGTAAGAAAAAGACTGTTCAAATGCTTGAAGAAATGAAAAAGGTAGTTTACTGATCTTTTTAGCTTTCAGGTAAAACCCAGTTGTTGCATAAAGATGCAAAATCCGTCTTGTACATGCCAACTCTGGGTTTTACTTTTTCATTCATGTACTTTTTATCTGTTCTATAGGCTTTCTTTATGAGGATTCTACCTTTGTGTTGCCTTACGCACAGAGCCTTTGTGTAATAATACTTGACGTTTTTAGTCTCAGAGCGGTCTTCAATGAGAAACTGCTTGGCAAAGAAGATGATTGCCAGGTCACTTGAAGAGTAGATAGGAAAGCCGTAAAGCCAGCATCTGGTTCCAAAATCCAAAGCCTGCCAGTAGGCGCTCTCCAGCTCTTCATCATAGCCCCTGATTCTCTGGAAAAGGGCTCTGTCATAGAGACCTAAGCCTAGGAAAGGATAGAGGGTTGCGTCTTTTCCTCTTCCGGGAAGCATGCTCATGGGGTCTATGTCCTGATCATTCATCTTAGGCGCCCTGACAGAAGGAATGAGCTCTTTGTCCTTGTTAAAGATAAGCGGGGTTATGACTACCGGATGAGGCTCCTGCTTCATGGTCTGTTCCACCCCTGCCCAGTTGAAGTCAACTAAATCCACATCTGATCTGGTTACATAGAAGTAGGTAGTGCCACAGGCGTTAGCAAGGGCGTTTACTCTCTCAGCAAGAGAAGGGCTCTGGTCAAAGACTATCAGGGTTATATCCGGGTAGCGGCTGCTAAGTTCATCAGTGCTGATTCTGTCAGCCTGGGTTATGACGTGCACGTTGTGATTGTAGTTACTTGTGTACCAGCGGATGGCCTCTTCAAGGTTCTGTTTTGTGCCTGTGTCCATGATTCCTACAGCCAGAAACTCCTCGCTGTGAAGGCCGCTGATGAGATGATTTATATCACTATGTCTCGAAATAATCTGATAGTTCTGCATCCGATTCAAGGATACAGAGATTCAATTCGTTTGGCAACTGATATTGAAGGTTTGAGGGCATTCACATTATAATCGCTGTGAGGTAGTAAAATGATAGATTACAGAGAACTCAAGACTAGACATGATGAGATTGCACTCAACATAAAAAACAGAAACATGAAGGTTGATCTTGACCATGTCATTGAACTTCAGGATAGCAGAACCGCTCTTATGCATGAGGCAGAAGAGCTCAGAACACAGAGAAATGCCAACGCAGCAAAGATGAAGGGCCCCATGGACCCGGCTCAGAGGCAGGCTCTTATAGATGAAGGAAGAAAACTCAAGGATGATATTGCTGCTTCAGAAGCAAAACTTGAAGCTATTGAGAAGGAGTACAATGCACTTCTGAGACAGATTCCAAACTACGCTCATCCAAGCGCTCCTGTCGGAAAGGAAGACAAGGACAGCACTGCAGTTAAGTTTGTAGGTAAGCCACCTGTATTTACATTTAAGCCTCTGGATCATGTTCAGCTTGGTGAAAAGCTGGATCTCATAGATTTTGATACTGCTACAAAGGTCAGCGGACCCAAGTTCTATTACCTTAAGAACGAGGCAGTTCTTCTTCAGATGGGTCTTGAGCGCTATGCTCTTGATATAGTCATGAAGCACGGTTTCACACCGTTCATCACTCCTGACGTGGCCAAGGAAGAGATTCTTGAAGGTATTGGTTTTAACCCAAGAGGGGAAGAGAGTAACATTTACACTGTAGAGGGAACCGGAACAGCCCTGGTAGGAACTGCTGAGATTACGCTCGGCGGCTACAATTCAGGTAAGGTTTTTGAAAAGAATGAGCTTCCTATAAAGATGACAGGTCTCAGCCACTGTTTCAGAAGAGAAGCAGGTGGAGCCGGCCAGTATTCAAAGGGTCTGTACAGAGTTCACCAGTTCTCCAAGCTTGAGATGTTTATCTTCTGCCTGCCTGAAGACAGTGACAAGATGCATGAGCAGCTGCTGGCTGTTGAAGAAGAAATCTTCAGCGGACTGGGACTTGCATACAGGGTTGTAGATACCTGTACAGGAGACCTTGGAGCTCCTGCTTACAGGAAGTTCGATATTGAAGCTTGGATGCCGGGTAGAGGCGAGAATGGAGAGTACGGAGAAGTAACAAGTACTTCTAACTGCACCGACTATCAGGCAAGAAACCTCAACATCAGGTTCAAAGATGAGGATGGAAAGACCAAGTACGTGCACATGCTCAACGGAACTGCCGTTGCTGTTTCCAGAGCCCTTGTTGCAGTGCTTGAAAACTACCAGATGGAAGATGGGAGTGTCAGGATTCCTGAGGCTCTTGTTCCTTACTGTGGTATTAAGGAAATCAGAAGATAAAAATGCACCAGATCATCACCAGTCTGCTTGAAACAGACATGTACAAGTTCTCAATGGGACAGGCCATCTACCACAACTTCAGCGGTTACAAAACGACATGGACCTTTGCCTGCAGGAATAAAGATGTCCGTTTCACAGACGAGATGGTCAGCGAGATTAAACGCCAGATAAAGCTTTACTGTTCACTTCGCTTTAAGGAAGATGAGCTAGAGTACCTGAACAACATTAAATGGATGAAGGGCTCCTATATAGACTTTCTGAGGCTGTGGGAGCCCAGGTATGAAGATTTTAATATAACTACCGAAGGCGAATGTGGGCTCTCTATTGAGACCCGTGGCACCTGGCTAAACACTTCTTTTTATGAAATTCCAACTCTCGCAATTGTAAATGAAGTCTATTTCCGCATGGCCTATGACTATGAGAAGCTTCTGGAAAGCTTTAAAGTGAGACTGCAAGAGAAGAAACAGCATCTTCTGGATGGAACCTATAAGATTGGAAATTTCAGTGAGTTTGGAATAAGACGGAGGTTGTCTGCTGAGGCACAGGAGATTGCATTGACCGAACTGAGAGAGGTCAATAACAGCACCTCAGTATTTTCGGGCACCTCAAATGTTTATCTGGCCAAAAAGCTGAATCTCAAGCCCGTAGGAACCATGGCCCATGAATGGATTATGTGTACGGGCCAGGGGGAGCACAAGCATAATCCGGCGTACTCAAACTGGTTTGCGCTGGACGCGTGGGTAAAAGAGTACGGCGTTCTTAATGGTACGGCGCTTACGGACACTATTACCACAGACTGCTTTCTCAGGGATTTTAGGCTCACTTTTGCGACCCTTTTCTCGGGTGTCAGACACGATAGCGGGAATCCGATTTCTTGGGGAGAGAAGATGATTAAGCACTATCAGGAGCTGGGAATTGACCCCAAGGACAAGACGCTTCTGTTCAGTGATTCTCTGAATTTTGAGGCTGCCGACAGGATATATGCCCACTTTAAAGACCGCGTCCGTGTGGCTTTCGGAATAGGAACCTATATTTCCAACGACACTGTGGCTGCTCCGTTAAATATAGTTATGAAGACCACCCTCTGTAACGGCATGGATGTGGCCAAGATTTCGGATGTGAACGGAAAAGGCATGTGCAAGAATCCTTCTTATGTGGAATACCTTCAGCGTTGTATTGACTGGAGAATGACACACGAGGTTAATTGAGGCGCAGTATGCCTCTTTTCTTTCATGTAGATTTAGATGCATTTTTTGCCTCTGTTGAGCAGCGTGAGCACCCAGAGTACAGGGGTAAGCCTGTAATAATTGGGCTTCCAGTCTCTCGCAGTGTAGTCTCTACATGTTCTTATGAGGCAAGAAAATACGGGGTGCACTCGGCCATGCCTGCAGTAACAGCTAAAAAGCTCTGTCCAAACGGAATTTTTGTGCCGCCGAACATGAGGCTTTACAGCTCTGTCAGCCACTCAGTCATGTCCATCCTTAAGGAGTACAGTCCTGTTTTCCACCAGGTTTCTATAGATGAAGCCAGGCTGGATATGACCGGGACCGGAAAGCTCTTCGGGCCACCCAAGCCTCTGGCTTTGAAGATAAAAGAAAGAATTAAAAACGAGATAGGCATAACCATGAGTGTGGGGATAGCTTCTTCTCCCTTCATAGCCAAGATGGCCAGTGACTACAACAAGCCTGATGGACTATGCATGGTCTCTCCAGGGTTTGAACAGAAGTTTATAGATGCCATAGGCCTGGAGAAAATCTGGGGCCTGGGCAAAAGCAGTATCTCTGCCATGCATTCCCACGGGCTCTTTACTCCAGTTCAGGTTCGAGAGCTGAGCCTTAATTCTCTTACTAAGACGTTTGGAAAGAGTATGGGAACATACGTCTACAAGGCTGTTAGAGGAGAGGATCCGAACACATACGAGGAAGCCAGGAGCCACTCTATCTCCACCGAGACAACCTTTTTTCAAGATGTTAAAGATTCAGAGTCTCTGCACAGGTGTCTACTAAGCATGAGCCATGAACTTATGGGTAGATCCCTAGATGAAGGTGTTATGGCCAAGACTGTTGGGCTTAAGCTCAGGTGGGGAGATTTTACTACTATTACAGTTCAGACCACACCTGATTACCCAATTCTAAATGCAGATCAGATATACAGTATTTCCAAGAGCCTTCTTTCTTCAAAATGGAAGGAGGGAGAAGGGATCAGGCTGCTTGGCCTTGGACTGTATCAGACCTACAGTTCAGATAAGCCCATACAGGACTCTTTGTTCTCGGAAGGGGAGCATAAAAAGAGGGAGCTGGATAAGGTTGTGCATGCTCTTGAATCCCGTGGGCTTAAGTTACAGAAAGCCTCAGTTCTGGAAGAGGGGTGAGGTTTTCAAGCAGAAGTGTTTCTGTTATCATAATGGGCATGAAAACCATAGATTTTACACCGCAGGGAACCTGCGCAACAAAAATTAAAGTTGTAATCAACGATGAGGATATTGTTGAAGATATTGAATTCACCCGTGGTTGTGACGGCAACCATAAGGGAATAATTAGTCTCTGCAGGGGAATGAAGGCAGATGATGTGGTTACTCGCCTTAAAGGAATTAAATGTGGCTTCAGAGATACTTCCTGTCCTGACCAGTTGGCAAGGGCCATTGAGGGAAGATGAAAAAACTCTCTCTCCTGCTTGCAGTATTCTTTTTTTCTCTCTTTACCATTTTTTCTCTGAGTTCTCCAGATAATCCTTTTTTTGAGAATCCAGCCAGGCTGTTTTTCTTCAATCAGGCAAAGACTCTTGGAGTAGATGCTCACTTTGGTTTTTCTCCATCTCTTGGAGAAAAGGACCCTTTTGCCTCTTCTCCTTATTTAGGCCTTAAAGCAGAGTTTACTTCTAAGTACGCTCAGGCAGGGTTAAATGTAGATATCAGCTTTGAAGAGAGAAACGAACAGGAAGAGGTTGTCTACTATAACATATACAACGATGTGTCTTTCACTGCAGGCGCAGCCTACGGCTACGGTTCTTTCGGAGCGGGCTTTGAGGTTGAGGCAGGTTCTAGGCTTCAGCGCCTGAATAGCCCCATAACCCATGGTTACGCCTTCCAGGACTTTTTCAGTCAGGCCCTGTTTGCCGAGTATGACAGAGTCTCCGGCAGTGAGACCGTTAATCTGAAGGTCGGCCTTGGTGTTGAGGTAGAGCCCCTGAGTTTCTATGTTCTTGTTCCTTCGGCCATGTCTTACTATGAGAGTACAACCCATTTTAGTTGGGAGCAGATATATAAACCTCTTGAATTCTCACTTAGCTACATCGGAGACAGATTTGGAACCAGGGGTAGGCTTAAGCCTGTAGTGCTGGATGCAGAAATCTCTGTGCCATATGCATTTGAGGAAGATTTAAGAGCTCTGGAACTGTCAGCGGCAGTTACACTTCAGCTTTCAAGAGATAGAAACATAAGTCTTAGTGGTTCCTACTACGGGCCGCTCTTTGGCTCTTCTGTCAATAGAAGAGTTTTAGCAGGTCTGTCCTACACTGCTGAGCACGCAAACTTCTCTCTTGAAGCAACTATTCCATTTTTCAGCCAAGAGAGAAGCTACTTTACTTTCAGGACATCTTTACTATTCTGACGGGAGGCAATAAAGAATATGAACAGTATGACTGGTTTCGGACACGCCGAATACAGCTGTGAAAACTACAACCTCATTATGGAGTTGAAAACGGTAAACAGCCGTTTTTTGGAAATAAACTGTATTATTCCGCCTTCAATCTCAGCCTATGAGCAGACCCTTACTCAGATTATTAAGGAAAACATTCAGCGTGGTCATGTAGACGTACTGATTAGGCTTAAGGTCCTCAAAGGTGCTGTAGATGTAACTCTTGATGAAAACACAGCTCTCTCCTACATAAACGCCTTGAAGAAGGTAAAGAGTATGGTTGGAGAAGAGATAGATACAACCATGGACCTGTCCAGGTTTGCAACTCTTGACTCAGTTTTAGTCTCTTCCCCTAAGGCAGGAGTTGAAGCCTGCAAGGAAGGCCTTGATTACTGCACAAAAGAGGTTATCAGTCAGGTAAATTCATCCAGGGCCAGAGAAGGGGAAGCCATGAAGAAGAACTTCGAGTCTTTGATTGACTCCATGGAAAAGTCTCTTCTTGTGGTTAAGGAAAACGCTGCAGATATGGAAAGGTCTCTCAGAGACAGTCTTGAAAAGAGAATTAACGAGATCCTTGAGGACCGCGGTTATGATGAGAACCGTGTTCTTACAGAGGTTGCTGTCCTTTTGAATAAGTACACAATAAGTGAGGAAATGGTCAGACTGGATGCCCATATTTCAGAGTTCAGGCGCCTAATTGCCTCTTCTGAGCCGGTTGGTAAAAGGATGGACTTCCTGTGTCAGGAGATGAACAGGGAGGTAAATACCATAGGATCAAAGAATCAGGATGTAAAAGTTAGTTTTGAAGTTGTAAATATGAAGGACTGCCTGGAAAACATAAGAGAGCAGACGAGGAACATAGAATGAGGATTGCTATTTCAGGAAAGAGCGGCTGTGGGAACACCACAGTATCAACAATGGTTGCAGAACGCCTTGGGTACCATCTTGTGAACTTTACATTCAGGCAGATGGCTGCCGAGAGAGGTATGGACTTCTGGGACTTCTGCAAGCTTGCAGAACAAGATGACAGCATAGACCTTGAGCTGGATAGGCGTATGGTTGAGATGGCCTATGAATATGAGAACAGTGTTCTCGGTTCACGCCTTGCCATCTGGAACATGAAAGAGGCAGACTTGAAGGTTTATCTGAAAGCTACGGATGAGACCAGAAGCAAACGTGTCTTAAAACGAGAGGGCGGTACCCTCAAGCAGCGTATGGCCCAGACCAAGGCAAGGGATGAGCACGACAGTGCCAGATACAAGAGAATCTACGGGATTGATAACAATGACACAAGTGAGGCAGATCTTGTGATAGATACTGATGACAAGAGCCCTGATGAGATTTGCGAGATAATAGTAAAAGCTGTTGAAGAAAAAAATAAAATGATTTAGAATGCACTTCGCACTTTAAATAATAGGAGATGACACCTTGGCTATTCCACTTGATAAACTTATTGATACTGAAGACAACGTATACGAACTCACATGTGTTGCCATTAAGGAAGCTTCAATAGTGGCCTCAGATAAGGATAGAGTTGAAAAGCTCGAGCAGGAGAAGGAAAAGATTGTCTCTTCTGTCCTTTCAAAGGTTCTTAATAACGAAGTTGAGTATACAAGACCAGAGTAATAAAAACATTGTTTTTCTCTTTGGACCGACTGCAGTAGGCAAGACAGGCTTGCTCTGCAGTTTTTTTTCATCTTCTTTTGAAGCTGTAAATGCTGACTCTGTTCAAGTCTATAAGCGCCTAAATATAGGCAGCGCAAAGGCTTCTGAAGACGAAAGAAGAAAAATAAAACACCACCTAATAGACATACTTGAACCGTGGGAAAGTTACAGCGTTGCTGACTTTATACGCCTAGGGGATAAGGCTCTAAATGAGATTATAAAAAAGGGCAAATACCCGGTTTTCAGTGGTGGCACAGCCTACTACTTCAAGCACTACCTATACGGTCTCTCTAATGCTCCCCGGTCTGATGAAAAAACCAGAGAAGAGGTTAAACTATTTATGGAAGAGGCTGGAAAAGAGAAGGGCTACGGGTTCCTGAAAAGCGTGGACCCAGTATCTGCCTCAAGAATAAATAAAAATGACACCTACAGAGTCTCTAGAGCCATAGAGGTTTATAAAAGTTGTGGTAGGCCCCTCTCTTCATTTGCCCTTCCTACAGAACCCAGGGATGGAATAAAGGCCTTGATTATAGGTTTGTACAGAGAGAAAGAAGAGCTAACAAAAAGAATCAGACTCCGCGTAGATCAGATGTTCAAAGAGGGCTTACTGGATGAGATTTCTTCGCTTCTATCAGAAGGGGCAAACCCTTCCTGGCAGAGCATGCAAGCTATAGGATACAAAGAGTTTTTAAACTTTCTTTTTGAAGATAGAAAACTAAGAGAAGATGGAGTTAAGACCCTCACTCAAGCAGAACTCTCTGAAATAAAGGAGCAAATCTGTATGAACAGTATTCACTACGCCAAGAGGCAGATGACTTTTTTCAGAAGTTTTAAAGATGTTCACTGGGTACATGCAGAAGATGAGAAGACTTTATCTTCTTTAATTAAATCAGGGCCTTTTTCCACATAAGGCAGCAATCATCATTGTCTGAGATCAGAATAATTGAACCAGGGTAGTTTTTCTCTATTAACCCAAGTATCTTTTTCAAAACTTTCTCTTCTTCCGTATTTTCAGGTTTAGGAGCGAAGAAAGCATGTGTGCGGGATGAGGGAAAGAGTTTTTCTAAATAAGGAAGAATTATTTCAAAAGAGTATTCTTCACTGCACAAATCATCATCTTCAACTATAGAGCAGTCTTCAAACTTGTCTTCTTTGCTTCCTTCATAGGTGTACACTGAGTAGGGCGTCTCTAAATCTGAAATGGGGCGGCTCTGATGAAGTGGGGCAAGAAAGAAAACATCCGAGCTACTATACTGGGCTAGAAATGAAAAAACTTTGTCCAGTTCAGTCTTACAAAGGTCCCAGCTTTTGTGAGGCACTGTTTTTACCAAGGGACTAGTTAGCTCTTTTTTATCTTTAACCACTATGTCTATCAAGGAGGCAGCATTTTCAGGATAGAGTATGCCTAAGCCTGTTTTTGTTAACAAATCAAGCCTCCCTGTCTTCCCTGTCAGGTAAGAGTTTTTCAATTCTAACTCTGTCAGGTTTTATAGTAAGGTTCTTCTCCTGTGTAGGCAGAACCAGACCTGTTTTCCCGTTCCTGGCACGTCTGAGGTATTTTACCTGCGTGTAGTAAAGATCCACTGAGCCGGAGTTTCTGCCTTTGGAGAAAAGAACAGCCAGGTTGGCCGCGTCCAGCATAACTTCCAGTGGTATACTCTTGTCTTTCTTGCCTCTTACAAAAACATAGCCACCTGGGTAGTCTCTTGTATGAAACCACATGTCATTTGGTTTGGCGTAGTGACGTAGCAGCTCATCATTTTCTTTTGCGTTTCTGCCAGCAATGATAAGAAAGCCACCGCTGGTACATCTGATTCCAGGACCCTCATCTTTATGAACAGGAGCTTCAGACTTTTCAAGAAAGCTTTTAATCTTTCTTATATCTGCTTCTTCATCTTCAGTTACAGTAAGGAGTTTTTCATACTTCTCTTCAAGGGCCTTTAGTTCTCTTTCAAGTCTCTCCAGCTCCCCTTGAGCGTTCTCGTAGGCTCCTTTAGCCTTGTGGTAGCGGTCATAATAAGATGAAACATTGTCCCCAGGACTAAGCTTCCTATCTAAGGATAGGGTGAGAGTAGAATTATTTACATAATCCTGAATGCTTATGCTCTCATCTCCTCTCTTGATTAGGTAGGAGTGAGAAGAGAGCAGGTCAGCTTCATAGCGTAGCTCTTCATAGCCACTGTTAGCACTAATAGTTTTCTTAAGGCTTGAAATGGAAGCGTTCAGTCTTCCTGAGTCCCTTTCTCTTTTCTTTTCAACTTGAGACCTTAAAAGAGCATAGCTTATCTGAGCACTTTCTTTACGCCCTTCATTTTCAATAGCTAGGTTAAATGAGCCTGTGTATTCTCTAACTTGGTAGTCTTTATCTGGCTCAGTTTGCTCTTCAAGGAGCAGTATTTCTCCAGTGGCCTCATTTCTCTGTGGACGCCTAAGTAGTAGATCCAGAATTCTGTTTTCTGAGTCAGTAACTATTATGTTTGCTCCGGGTCCGCTGTAGAGTCTGATGAAGATCTTCAGCTCTCTTCCGTGGTTGTTAACTTCCCAAATAACGAGCCTGTCAAACGGAGCTTGGTAGCACTTTTTTATAACAGAGCCTTCTATGTTTTTTCTTGCAAACTGGATAAAACGCTGAAGTTTTTTTGTTTTTCCCAAGCCGGAAGGGTTACTGATCAGGTGAAGCCTTGCCTCCGGGGTACCAACTTCTGTGTAGAAGAGGAATCTACCTCTTTCATGGTTGTAGAGTTCCCAGATAAGGGAGTGAAAGCTGTTTTGGACAACGGCCTGTATTTTTGACCCAGTTAGGGAGGCTTCTTCAAGAATTAATCCTATCTCTTTGTAGTTTAGAGCCATTAAAGACACCCCTTTATTTCTCCGGCCAGGTAGAAAGACCCGCAAACAAGGATAGGCTCATTTTCTAAAGTGTTTTCTAGAATATAATTAAGCACCTCTTTTGGCTCAAGAATTAGAGTAGTCTTCTTGCCTTCTGTTTTTATGCTATTTAGGTAAGAGAAAAGCACCTCCGGCTCACTTTTCTTAAAGGTTCCGGGGCGTGAAATGACTATCTGATCAAACTCCTTGACTATCATCTTCAGCATGCTTTCATGGTCTTTATCGTGAGCGCAGCTGAAGACGCAAAGGCCGTTCTTTCCAGGGTACAGGTCCCTGAAGGTCTTTAAAATATTTCTCATACTACTGACTGTATGGGCCCCATCAACAACCAGGGTTCTTTTCCAGTTAATTATCTCCGCTCGCCCTGGCAGAGTTGTCTTTTCAAGAGCCTTTTCTGTGGTGCCTTTCTCATATAAACCAAGAACCTTGAGTGTCAGAAGAGCTAAGGCACAGTTGTAGGCCTGAACCTCTCCCGGCATGGATAGATTAAGGTAAACTGTTTCCTCAAAAGGCTTTTTGAAACTGATTACGCACTTTTGAGCAGTCCCGGTCCAACCGGTTTCCAAGGAACTCAGGCAGTCTTTAAGCGTAAAAATAGGGGAACCACAGGCTTCACTTTCTTTTTCAAAAACCTTAAGTGCCTCATCTTTTTGAAGACTGACGACAGCTGGCGTGTTCGGCTTAATTATTTTTGATTTTTCTGTGGCTATTTTTTCAATTGTATCCCCGAGAATGGCTGTGTGCTCAAGCTCAATTGGAGTAATCACAGAAGCTATGGGCTTAAGAATATTTGTTGCGTCCAGCCGTCCCCCAAGACCCGTTTCTATGACAGCATATGAGCAGCCGCAAGATTTAAAAAGCATGAAAGCATACGCTGTGTAGAGCTCAAAAGTGGTCGGAACCTCGCAGCCTGTAACTTGTGAGAACCTGAAATCTTTCAGGGCCTCAGTTAGCTCGTCGGCCGTACGGAAAAGGATTGAATCCTCAATGAAGGTCCCAGATAGAGTAAACCGCTCCCTGAAATCCGTCACGTGAGGGGACATGTAGAGCCCCGTCTTATACCCACTGCCAGTGAGCGCGTTTGCCAAGAAGGCAGCTGTTGAGCCCTTTCCCTTGCTTCCGGCAATGTGAATACACTTGTACTCTTTTTGCGGGTTCCCCAGTTTTGCCATCAGGGCCTGCATACGATCCAACCTGTAGGTCTTCACTGTAAAGTAGTCGGCCTTCTTCTCCAGGTTTGTAAAAGAGTTCATATATTTCTCAATCTCTGACAGCGTTTCAAACATCATGGAGAAGATTCTACATGAAAGGAATAATGAGTTCAATTAAAGAGTTTCTGACGTTTTTTCTAAAAGTGTCTAAATAAATATTTACCTTCCATCGATATTTTTGCTAGAATCACGCTGAAAAAATGACTTTTACAGGAGAACTAAATGAAAGTTAAACACAATCCAACTCCATGGAAATTTCTGGAAGAGTACAAGGGAAAGTATTTCAACGGCGAATGGCCCTCACTTCCTGAGATGTTTGATATAAATGTTGAAAGATACCCGGACAACAAATGCTGGGAATGTTTCAACCCGGAGCATATACTCCTGACGTACAAGGAAGCAAAGGAGCTGCAGAAGAAGATAGCTTCCTACCTTGTTTCTCTCGGAGTCAAGAAGGGAGACAGAGTCGGAGTTACAGGACTCAACAGCCCCGAATGGGCTCTTGCATACATGAGTATAATCACAATGGGTGCAATTGTTGCCCCTGTTGATTACTCACTCACGGATGAGGAAATTGAGAATCTTCTTGATTTTGCAGAAGTCAAGGGTCTTTTTGTTGACGGTGAGCGTTATGACAGAATAGGCAAGGGCGGAAAGTACGGCTTTAAGATCAGCCTTACTCCGAAAAACTATGAAGAGCAGTATATTTTAAATGTTCCTGAGACGGAAATGACCTATGAACAGCCAAACTGTGACGATTTAGCTGCCTTCCTGTTCACCAGCGGAACAACCGGAACTCCCAAGACCGTTATGCTTACCCACAAGAACCTTGTTTCAGATGCATGGCAGGCTCAGGGCCTGATGAACATCTATTCTACAGATGTTTTCTACGCCATTCTTCCAATACAACATGCATACACCATGCTTGCAGTCATGATTGAAGCTCTATGCGTAGGAGCAAACGTAGTATTCGGAAAACGTCTTGTAATCAAGCAGCTGTTCAAGGAGATGAAGGAAGGTAAGGTAACCATGTTCCTTGCTGTTCCGCTTCTCTACAACAAGCTCATTTCGGCCATGATGAAGGGTGTGGCAGAAAAGGGTAAGTTTGTTGCCGGTCTCATTCACGCCATGATGGGTTTCTCAGGCTGGATGAAGAAGGCTTTCAATGTGAATATTGGAAAGAAGATGTTCGGCTTCCTCCTCAAGAAGGTCTCACTCGAAAATGTAAGAATCTGCATAAGCGGTGGCGGACCACTTCCGGCTTCAACATTCAAACAGTTCAACCAGCTTGGTCTTGACTTTGTTCAGGGCTACGGCCTTACAGAAACAAGCCCGATTCTCACACTCAATCCTATCTTTGATTATGAAGAAGCCAGTATCGGTAAGGTTCTTCCGGGCGTTGAGATGAAGTTCATTGACAAGGACGAGAACGGAAACGGAGAGATCTGCGTCAAGGGTTCCATGGTCATGCAGGGCTACTACAACAATGAGGAAGCTACAAAGGAAATCATTGATGAAGACGGGTTCCTCCACACCGGAGATATTGGATACATTGATGACAGAGGTTTTGTCTACCTGACAGGAAGAGCCAAGAACATAATTGTAACCGAGGGCGGAAAGAACGTCTTCCCGGAAGAGATTGAGGACCACTTCCAGCTTTACTACGATGCTGACCAGGTCTGTGTCCTCGGTTACACACTGGACGCAAAGATGAAGAGTGAAGGCATCTGCGTCCTTATCTATCCGTCAGACGAGTACAGAAATGCCAACCATTCCAAGGAAGAGACCCAGAAGCACTTTGAAGGGATTGTAGATGAGATAAACAAGGAACTTCTTCCTTACAAGAGAATGAGAAAGGTCATTATCATTGATGAGCCAATGGAGATGAGCTCAACAAAGAAGATTAAGAGATTTGTTGTTGCTAAGAAGTACAAGGCTCTTATCAACGGCTGATTTGTATAAAATACAAGTGTTTAACGGGTTGCAGGTCTCTGTGGCCCGTTTTTCTTTGTCTGAGATTTGCCTTATACTCAGTATTTTGTTATATTTTGTTCATGTCAAAAATACTTACTTCTTATGGGGAACTACCCGAAAACATTTACATAATTCCTATGCGTGGCTGCCCGGTTTTCCCAGGCCTGTTTACCACCATTGAGGTCAGTGAACCCTCAGATATAAAAGTTGTAAAAAATGCTGAGTCCGGGAACGGCTTCGGTCTTCTGCTTCTTAAGGACGATGAGAGTTCTTCCAGAGCTCTCACTGCTGATGATTTTTATTCAATCGGTACCTTTGTCCGTGTTAAAAGCAGGATTACAACCCTCTACGGAACCCAGTCACTGTACCTGGAGACCATCTGTCGTTTCAGAGCTGTGGATATGGTCTGCCAGAGCGGAATTGTTTCAGCAAAGGTTGAGTATATTGAGGAAGAGCAGCTTTCCACACTGGAAGAAAAGGCCCTCTTCGGGATAATGAGAAAAGAAATCTCCATGCGTCCGGATGCCAGTGGCCTTATGAACAACATCAAGTTCAATGCAGGCAGTATCTCTAATGCTACAAGGCTTGCCGACTACCTTGCCTCAACCATAGTCGATAGGGACAAGCAGCAGTCCTTCCTTGAAGACCTTTCCCCGAAAAGCCGTATGTACAGGATAATCGAGGTTCTGAAGCAGGATATGGATCTGCAGAACATGCAGCGTGAGATCCAGGTGAAGATTTCAAGCAAGTTTGACAAGAGACAGAGAGAGTACTACCTGAGAGAAGAGCTTAAAACCGTTCAGGAAGAGCTTAGAAAGCTTAAGAGACCGGAAAACATTCAGGAACTCTCTGAGGAAGATTTTGACTCCCTTTCAGATGAGCCGACCTCTACCGGAGACTCGTACCTGGATGGCCTGGCCGAGAGGCTTAAGAAGTGTAAGCTTGAGCCCAAGATTAACACAAAGGTCATGGAGGACTTTGAGCGCATGGCAGGCATGGAGTCTGCCAACCCGGAGTATTCAATTCTCAGAACCTATCTTGAGACTGTAGCTGAGCTTCCGTGGAACACTTTCAGCGCAGAGAAGTACTCTATTGAGAATGCCAGAAGGATTCTTGAGAGGGACCACTACGGAATCAAAGATGTCAAGGAAAGAATTCTTGAATTCCTGGCTGTAAGAAAGCTCAAGGGAGACACCAAGGGTTCAATTATCTGCCTTATCGGTCCTCCGGGAACCGGTAAGACCTCCATTGGTATTTCTATAGCTAAGGCTCTCAATAAGAAATACTACCGCTTCAGCGTTGGCGGTATGAGGGATGAAGCTGAGATCAAGGGTCACAGAAGGACCTATATTGGGGCCATGCCCGGTCAGATAATCAAGGGCCTTCAGATAACAGGAACCAAGAACCCTGTCTTTGTGATAGATGAGATAGACAAGATGACTGCCTCCTACCAGGGAGACCCTGCTTCTGCTCTTCTTGAGGTCCTGGACCCAGAACAGAACACAAGTTTCAGAGACCACTACCTGGATCTGCCTTTTGATGTCTCAAATGTTCTCTTTATTGTTACAGCCAACTCTGCTGACACTATTCCACGTCCTCTGTTGGACAGAATGGAGTGCATTGAGCTGAATGGGTACACTTCGGAAGAGAAGCTTCATATAGGCAGGAAATATCTTGTGCCGAAGAGCTGCGAGAAGCATGGCCTGACGTCTAAGGACGTGCATTATCCGAATCCGACCCTCAAGAAGATAGCGGAGGAGTATGCGCGTGAGGCAGGGGTTAGAAACTACGAGAAGGCCATTGATAAGATAAACAGAAAAGTCGCCATGGAGATTGTGGAAAACGATCTTGAGGCAAAGGGCGAAGAGGATCTGATCAAGCGTCCGATTGAGATTGATGATGCAGCTCTGATTAAGTACTTAGGCCAGCCTATCTTCCGTGAGGACGAGATAATCAGGGCAGAGAAGCCCGGTATGGCTGTTGGACTTGCGTGGACCAGCATGGGTGGAGATGTGTTGGCTATTGAGGCTCAGCATATACCTGGAAAGGGAGAGCTTAAGCTTACAGGTCAGCTTGGAGATGTGATGAAGGAGTCAGCAAATATAGCCTTCAGCTACGTTAAGAGTATCTGTGAAAAGTACGGCTTGCCTCTCTCATGGTTTACAAAGAACGCAATCCACCTCCATGTTCCTGAGGGGGCTACTCCTAAAGACGGGCCTTCTGCCGGAATCACCATGGCCACAGCCATGTTCAGTCTTCTTTCAAACAAGAAGATTAAGAGAGATTTGGCCATGACAGGAGAGCTGTCTCTCATGGGTAAGGTCATGCCGATTGGTGGACTTAAGGAAAAGGTTCTTGCTGCTAAGAGAAACAAGATAAAAACCATAATCATTCCTAAGTTTAACCAGAGGGATTTGGATAAACTTGAGCCAAATGTCAAAAAGGGCGTGACTTTTCTCCTGGCTTCTGATATGGAAGAAGTACTCTCCTATGCCTTTACCGGGCTAAAGACTGCAAAGGAAAAGCATGAAAAAGATTGAGCTTTTGGCTCCGGCCGGTGGAATTGAAAAACTTGAAACTGCATTTGCCTACGGTGCAGATGCAGTTTATATGGGACTTAAAAACTTCTCTCTCAGAACAAGGGCCCAGAACTTTGACTATGATCAGGCTGAGAAGATTAAAGAGATAAAGAGTAGGTATGGTGGAAAACTCTACTGCACCTGTAATATCTATTTCCATGAGGATGATATTTCCAGACTGGAGTCTGAGCTTTCAGATATGCAGAACTACCCATTTGATGCGTTCATCATCTCTGATTTAGGCGTCTTCAATACTATTAAAAACGCCTTCCCAGATGCTGAAATGCACCTGAGCACCCAGGCCAGCTGTATAAACTCAAAGAGCGCTGCCATGTACCAGAAGATGGGTTTTGACAGAATCATCCTTGGCCGGGAAACTCCACTTTCAGATATAAGAAAAATAAAAGATGCCTGCCCAGATTTGGGAATAGAGGCCTTTGTCCATGGAGCCATGTGTATGGCAGTCTCCGGCAGGTGCCTTCTTTCTTCTCATCTTGCAGGTAGAAGCGCAAACCAGGGCGACTGTGCCCACACCTGCCGCTGGGCTTACCGTCTTGCTCTTGAAGAAGAGTCCAGGCCAGGGCACTACTTTCCTATCTCCGAAGACAACGGTTTTACAACCATCCTCTCCAGTAAGGATCTGTGCATGATAGACCATCTTGAAGATCTGAAAAACGCTGGGGTTGATTCACTTAAGATAGAAGGGAGAATGAAGAGCACCTATTACGTAGCCAGTGTGACAAGGGCCTATAGAAAGGCTCTGGACCATCTTTATGACAGCTCAGTTGAATACAAGAGCTACAGAGATGAACTGTTTAACGTGAGCCACAGGGAGTTCTCAACAGGCTTCTTCTACGGTGGTGGACCTATTGATACTGAAGATGACATAAATAAGAGTGCTCAAAACGGCTACCTGAGAGACTATCTTTTCCTTGGAACTGTCAAAGAAGAAGTGAAGAAAGGTGTCTGGTCACTGGATATAAAAAACCAGATAAAGAGCGGGGACAAGATAGAGTTCATAGGTCCTGATGTTCTCTCAATTTCTGAAAACAGTGTGAAGGTTCTGGATAAGGATTTTTTAGAGACAGAGCATATAGATCACTGTAGAGATGGATACATAAAAACAGATTTGCCACTGAAGAGTGGGTACCTGATCAGACGGGAGATAAGTGCGTTCTAAGTGCTTAAAAATGTGGTTTTTGATAAAAAAAAGGCCATTTTCTATTGTTTGCTGTTTAATTTATGGTAAAATAAAGTTACTTAATTAATAAGGAGGATTATGCAAATGACAACTCATGAGCAATTGGTTCAGCTTTTTGAAGCTTATGTATCTGAAAATCAGAAGTTTACAGAAAAAGGAGTAAAGGCTTCTGCTTCCAGAGCAAGGAAGGCACTTGCAGATATCAGCAAACTTACAAAAGTCAGACGCTCCGAAATTCAGGAAACTAAGAATAATATGTAAGCTCGGCAATTTTTGCATTTACGGGACTGTGATTACAGTCCCGTTTTTTTCATCCATTTCACTCCAAGGTAGCAAAACGGGGTGTCTAATAGGGCAAAGACTACCTTAAACAGCCAGTAGGGGATAATCAAAGAGAAGACAAAAGAGACCGTGTATTTTTCTGTCAAATGATAGAAGGCTATAAAATCAAAGATGGTTGTATCTATAAACTGACTGATAATTGTAGAAAAGTTATTTCTAATCCACAGGTGCTTTCCGTGGGTTATTTTTTTCCATGCACCAAAAAGAAACACATCTAATTTCTGGCTGGTTATGAAGCTGATTATGCTTGCTGCCGTCATTCTCATGGAAGAACCAAAGATCAGTTCATACTCACTCTGAAGTCCCCAGTTTTCATTAGGTTCAAGCCTGATAAAGAGGAAACTAAGGACAAACATAAAGAGGAGCATGATTGTAGACATGTTTACAAAATGCTGGGCTTCTTTTTCTCCAAAGACTTCTCCGATTATGTCAGTTATCAGAAACAGGATAGGAACAAGGAAAATGCCTACTGAGACCCTAACTCCAAATATGGTTGTTATCTTGCTTCCGAGAGTATTTACAATAACCATTGATGCAACAAAAAGGGCAAAGAGAAAATCTCTTTTGCCTAGATTGCCTCCGTTAATCTTTTCCATGGAATCTATCATAGTCATAGTGAATAAAATGCTCAAGACGGGCCACTGTGTTGCAAATGAGTATTTTTTAAGTTATCTTTTTTCTGTCGGTTTTGATTTTAATAAAAAGTGAATATAGATAGATGAAATGGATTGCAAAACAGAGCAGCCAGACGGATATTGGGCTGCTGCAGGAGAGGTTAAATGTTGACCTTGTTTCTGCAAAAATCATGTCCACAAGAGGGGTTTGTGGAGTAGAAGGAGCCAGATTCTTCCTGGAAACAGATGTTTCTTTTCTTCATAATCCCTTCCTCTTTGAGGACATGGAGACTTTCTGCGACCGTATGCTGGACGCAGTTGAGTCAGGTGAGAAGGTCAGAGTCTTCGGAGACAGGGATGTAGACGGGATAACTAGTACCGCCCTCATGGTCCTGGAGCTTAGGCGTCTAGGACTGGATGTCTCATACACTTTACCCATGGGAAACGAGCCTTACGGGGTGACAAAAGAGAAGATTGATCAGGCTGTCTCTGATGGTGTTACTCTGGCCGTTACTGTTGACTGCGGAATCTCCTGTTTTGAAGAGATAGATTACGCCAATACTAAGGGGCTGGATTTTCTGGTTACTGACCATCATATAGGAACACTGTTGCCACCGGCTGTTGCGGTAATTGATCCAAAGATTGAAGGCTCAGGGTATCCGTTTGCACACCTGGCGGGGGTAGGAGTTGCAGCTAAGTGCATTTGGGCGCTTAGGTTTGCCATGACGCCTTTCTATAAAGAGCGCTTCATGCTGATGCATGCTTATCCTGGGAAAGACACAGTGATAATTGAGGCAGCTATTCTTGAGAACATGATGGAAACCTCCAGAGTCTCAGAAGAGGTTGTTCCAGGAGTGCTGCCAGCAGAGAATAGTAGGTTACTGGAGTTTTTATCCTGTGGCCTACCTATTATGGTTTTGGATGCGCCAACTGAGCTTGTTCAGATGAAAAAAGCTTTTCCAAAAGCAGAGATAAGTCTACAGGAACTGAGGCCTCAGTTTGAAGCTGCTCTTCCTTCAGTTAGAGGAAAAAGTCTTTTTGAGTTAAGCTCCATCAGCCGCTTTGCCAGATACAGTAGCTCTAGAAGTGAGCTAGACACCTTAATAGGACTTTTTTCAGCCTACCTGAGGGCTACAAATCCTTTACTTCACAAGGATTACAGAAACTTGACAGACTTAGTGGCAATTGGAACCATAAGTGACCTCATGCCCATGACAGATGAGAACAGAATTCTGGTCAAAAACGGCCTGAAGGTTATGGAAGAGGGGAAGAGAGAAAACTTGGTACCCTTCCTTTCCATGCAAAACCTTGGTGGCAGGGCCCTCTCAGCTACTGATATAGGCTGGAATGTTTCCCCTCTCATGAACGCCTCCGGGCGCCTTGGCCAGCCTGATGTTGCTTTAAAAATGCTTCTCTCTACCTCCGGAACCGAAGCTTTTGAGCTGGCTACTAAGCTGGTTGAGATGAATGATGAGCGCAAGAAGCTTGGTGAGAAGGCTTGGGAGAGAATCCTTCCCATGGCCAAGAAGAGCTATGAGCAGTTCGGTACTAAATTCGTTGTGGTTAATGACAATCAGATTCCTCGAGGAATAGCTGGAATTATTGCAACTCGACTGAATAAAAACTTCAACGCTCCGTCTGTTGTAATCACTGAGCCAGAAGAAGGCAGAAGCATTGGTTCAATGAGAAGTTCAAACGGCTTTAACTGTCATGACTTTCTTTCTAATTATGCTGAGCTTTTTGATGACTTTGGAGGCCATGCCTACGCAGGTGGCTTCTCTTTGAAAACTGAGAATGTAGGCGAGCTGCTAATCAGAATTTCAGAAGATGCTGATTATCTGGACTGTCCAGAGGAAGAAGAGCCCTCAGTTGAGTACGATGCAGCCCTTTCTCCTCTTCAATTAACTCCAAATATAGTCAGCCTTGTCAGCCGTTTTGAGCCTTATGGAGAAGAAAACCCTGCTCTTGTCTTCAT
>CAJOOY010000040.1 GCA_905236385.1 uncultured Spirochaetia bacterium | reverse complement strand
TTCGTCCTGCCACTCAAATCTCTCGAACTCTGTCTTATCTTCCGTTCGTGAATTTGAATTGACTAGGAAGCCCTCATGCTTCCATATCTGTCCCACTGATCAACGGCCTTTTCAGGCAATCATCAGCAGGCTCTTTCCAACCTTCTCTTCTTTAATATCTCTGTAAAAATCAACATTTGCGAATCAATTCCAAAGGCTTTTTTCAAACCCCTGTGCTTGACGCGCTTTATTAAAATAGTGGAAACCGTATTAAAGTGTCAACAACTAATTTTAAATTTTTTTATTATTTTTTTTCGCTTCCAAAACAGTGCTCAGCAGTAGTGGATTGTTGCCTATCAGACCCTTTATATGTGGTAGTGCAAGAATGCGCTCTGCTTCCTCTTTTGTATTTACAGTCCAACTTATGACCGGCATGTTCCATTTGTTGAGATTTTCTTCTGTTGTCTGAGCGCAGTCTGGTTTAAGGTAGCTGCTACCGGAGACCAAATGGCCCTTGCCGTGTCTAAGAGTTTTAGGAACGCTTTCTTCATCACAAAAAATATCTGCAGTGGGAACGCTGTACCAACAGGTGCGGTTGAAGCGTCTGATTGCAAACGGATTAAAAGATGAGACCATAACTGACTTTTCAAGTTTATGATCCTGAATCATCTGCCAGAGGCTGTTACAGATTTCCTTGTGTCCGAAGGTCTTCGGAGCCTTTATCTCAAGATCATAGCAGAATCTGTCAGAGAAGGAAGAGAAGAGTTCCTCCAGAAGAGGTATGCGGGCATCTGAGAACTTAGGGTCCTTGAAAGAGCCTACATCAAGATTCTTTATCTCGTCCCAGGTCATGTCTTCAATATTTCTGTCTACTCCTGCAGTTCTTTTCAGGTTTGAGTCATGAGAGACTACAAGTTCTCCACTTTTGCAGCGGTGGACATCAAGCTCCACACCATCAACGCCTTCCTCATCGGCGCAAGCCTGAAAGGAAAGCATGGTGTTCTCAGGATAGTTTTCACTGAAGCCTCTGTGGCCGAGGATAAAAGTCTTGTCATTATCAAAAAGCTCGTAAATAGAATCCATTATCTTGTCATCCCCTTCAGGGTGCCCTGCTTTATTACATTATTAATATATATAAGAAAGCTCACTACGGAGGCAAAGGCTGCCAGGCCAAAGAGCACTATGGAGACCGTGCTCATCCAGGGCTGTGAGTTTTCTGTGACCATCATGATTCTAAAATAGATGCCGTAGATTGAACAGAAGGCGTAGAAGCAGGTTTTTGCTTTGCCAAAGATGTTTGCAGCCATGCTCTTACCTTTTCCCATCAGGAGCATGCGCATAAAGCTCTGGGAGAACTCTCTCCAAAGAATTAGCACAAAGGCCCAAACTGGGGCTATTCCTGAATACAAAAAGCATGTGAAAAAGGTTAAGTGGATCATTACGTCTGCAAACGGATCCATGACTTTCCCCAAATCTGTTACGAGATTATGCTTTCTGGCAATCTTTCCATCCAGAAGGTCTGTCAGCTCCATGATGCCGTAGATTAGAACAAGAACAACAGAATATACAACAGAAGGAACTGATGGTACCAGATCCTTAACAAAGTACCAAGCAAAGAAAACCGGAGTGAGGACAAGCCTCGTTACGGTAAGCTTATTAGGAAGATTCATTCAACACACCTCCTGAATGTCGGATAATTATATTCACGTTCAATTGATGCTTTCAAGGCGTTCACAGACATGGTCAATTATCTCCGAAGGCGTGGATGTTCCGCTGCACACCCCTATGGTCTCTATTCCATTCCTTCTGATATCTTCTTCAAAGTCGGAATCTATATCTGAGCCGTTTTCAACACAGTAAACCCTGCGACCACGTTTTTGAATATACTTGGCCAGATCTTTTGTATTCTCGCTGTTAAAGCCACCTATGACCACAACGGCCTGGCAGATAGAACAAAGATCCTCCGCAGCCTTCTTTCTTTTCAGGCATGCGCCACAGAGCCCGTTACCTTTTTTGCAGTCAGGATAGTGCTCCATAATCAAGGAAGAAAGTTTCTCATAAAGTCCCTGTTCAAATGTGGTTTGGACAACTATGGTCACTGGCTGGCTCTTCTCAACTGAGACAAAAAGAGCCTTCAAATCTTCTTCATTACTCACAAGGTTGAGTGGAATAACACTTCCAGGCCTTGAGGGGTCTTCAGTGCCCTGAAGACAGAGAGTCTCAGCATGGGAGCGAACGCCAAGTAAGACAAGAGCTCTTCCGGCTTTGCAATCCTCAATAATTATCTTCTGCGTCTTTTTTATGTTCACGCAGGTGGCGTCTTCAAGAATAAAACCTCTCTTCCCAAAATCCTGACGCAGAGACTGGGGAATACCGTGAGCACGAATTAGGGCCACGCCCGGCTCTGCATCTTCCGGCTTCCTGATTATCTTAAGCCCACGCTTCTCGTAGTAAGTTGAAACATCTGTATTATGTATGAGTTGGCCTATGGAGTAGCAGTTGAGATTTTTCTTTTCAGCAAGAGTTAGACAGGAGTTTGCCTTTCTCATTGTTTCCGACACCCCGTGGCAGTATCCCGTCAGAGCACTTTTAATTACCTTCATTTGAGCTCCTGAACAACAAAAGGCCACAACTATTTGTTGCAGCCCTTGTTTTTAATCAGAAAACAATACTTATCTCTTATTTGTCCTCTGCTGGTTTTTCAACTATTTCTTCTTTCTTCTTTGAGTCTTTCTTCTCTTCTGCAGCTGGTGCAGGAGCATCAGCCTTGTTCAGAACTGAGGAAATGGCAGTCTTGTTGAACTCAATCTTTGTATTTTCATCGACTTTGACAACAACCGTGTTCTCTTTGACAGCTGAAATGGTTCCACGGATGCCACCGATTGTAACAATCTTGTCACCCTTCTTGATTGCAGCGAGCATATCCCTTGCTTCCTTGTCTCTCTTTCTCTGAGGTCTGATCAGAAGGAAGTAGAAAGCAACCATCATGACAAGAATAAGGATAAGGGATGAACCCATGCCTCCTGCTGTTCCGGCTGCTGCTGAAGCTGTAGAATCAGAAGAAACGGTGCTTCCCATAAGTGTAATTAAAGAATACATGTCTACCTCACATTAATTAGCGATTTTTTTAAAGATATACTGATATGGTAATTGTGGCAAGAGCAACAAAAACCTGAATACAATTAAAAAGAGGCCACTTTCGTGACCTCTCGTGTTGATTGATTTTATTATCAATACATTCCGCCGCCCATTCCCGGTGCACCACCTGCTGGCATGGCCGGTTCCGGAGCTGGGATGTCTGTGATCGCACACTCGGAAGTGAGAATCAAAGCAGCAATACTTGCAGCATTCTGAAGAGCGCTTCTTGTGACCTTTACAGGATCAATAATACCGGCGCTGACCATGTTAACCCACTTGTTGCTGTTTGCATCATAACCGAAGCCTGCTTCGCTGTTCTTGCACTTGTCAGCAACAATTGAACCATCTTCGCCTGCGTTCTCAGCAATCTGGCGCATAGGCTCCTCAAGAGCTCTGCGGACAATCTTGTAACCAATCTTCTCCTCTTCTGTGAAGGAAGAGAGGTCCTTGCTTTCCATCTTCTTTGCAGCCTGAACAAGGGCAACACCACCGCCGGGGATAACACCTTCTTCAATAGCAGCTCTTGTTGCATTAACTGCGTCTTCAACTCTGTGCTTTCTTTCCTTGAGCTCAACCTCTGTTGCTGCACCTACGTTGATAACTGCAACACCACCGGCGAGTTTTGCAAGGCGTTCCTGAAGCTTCTCTCTGTCGTAGTCGCTTGTTGTATCTGCAATCTGCTTCTTGATCTGGCCAATTCTGTCCTTGATGGCTTCAGCCTTGCCAAGACCGTTGATGATTGTTGTGTTTTCCTTTTCAACCTTGACGCTCTTGGCTCTGCCGAGCTGTGTGAGCTCTGTGCCTTCAAGCTTCATTCCAAGTTCTTCGGAAATGACCTGACCGCCTGTAAGAACTGCAATATCCTCAAGCATGGCCTTTCTTCTGTCACCAAAGCCAGGAGCCTTGATGGCGCAGACATTCAGGGTTCCTCTGAGAGAGTTGACAACCAGTGTTGTAAGAGCTTCTCCGTCTACATCTTCTGCAATGATAAGTAGTGGCTTTGAAGTCTGAACAACCTTCTCAAGAACAGGAAGCAGTTCCTTCATGGAGGAAATCTTCTTGTCATAGATGAGAATGTACGGATCTTCGAGAAGAGCTGTCATGGCCTCACGGTTGTTTGCAAAATAAGCTGAAATGTAACCGCGGTCAAACTGCATGCCTTCTACAAAGTCTGTAGTTGTTTCAATGTTCTTTGACTCTTCAATGGTGATTACGCCGTCCATGCCTACTTTTTCCATTGCGTTAGCAATCTCTTCACCGATTGTGCTGTCATTGTTTGAAGAGATGGTTGCAACCTGCATGATCTCTTCCTTGTCATGGACTTCTTTTGACTCTGCCTTAATGTAGGAAACAGCATCTTCCACAGCCTTATCAATGCCACGTCTGATTCCCATGGGATTGACACCGGAAGAAACACTCTTCATTCCCTCTTTTGTGATAGCCCAAGCAAGGACTGTAGCTGTTGTTGTACCGTCTCCGGCAACATCATTTGTCTTGGAAGCAACTTCCTTGACAAGCTGAGCACCCATGTTCTCAAACGGGTCTTCAAGCTCAATTTCCTTAGCGACGGAAACACCGTCCTTTGTAATCATTGGAGCACCGTACTTCTTATCAAGAAGAACTGTTCTTCCCTTAGGTCCCAGGGTTGTCATAACGGCCCTTGAAATCTGTTCTACACCGGAAACCAGAGACTTTCTGGCTTCTTCACTGAACTGAAGCTGTTTTGCCATAATTTATCCTCTTTTAATAGTTGAAAAACTTAACAAACCAAAGATAACTGTTTTTATATGGATAGTCAAATCTGGCGGGAAAAATATTTGCGTACCGAATCAAGACAGATGGAAATCTCTTCCTCTGTTGTAAATACGCCGGAAGAAAACCTGATTGTGCCCTTTGGAAAGGTTCCCAGGGCCTTGTGGGAGAGGGGGCTACAGTGAAGCCCGGAGCGGGTTTCAATATTATAGTTTTCCAAGAGGTATGCACTCAAGTCTGAGGGCTCCGGACAGCTGATAGAAATGGCTTCAGACCTCTCCTCCTCTGAAGTTGGACCAACCAGTCTTAAACCATACTCTAAGCAGATTTCTTCAAGCCCCTTACAGAGAAGCGCTGTATTCTTACGGCTCTTTCTCTTAAGTGAATCCAGATTATCCAGAACGTACTGAACGGAGTGCGAGAGACCAATCAGCCCAACCAGGTTTTCAGTTCCTGGGTTTAATCTGTCCGGGAGCACAGGTGGGAGCTCCAGGCTGTGACTAAAGCTTCCGGTTCCTCCGCTTACAAGAGGATTAATTGTTAAAGCCAAGTCTTTTCTTAGCAGAAAGCCTCCGGTTCCCTGTGGCCCGAGTAGACCCTTGTGGCCTGTAAAAGCGAGGGCGTCTATGGACATTTGGCTCATGTTCAAATCAACCAACGGGGCGGCTTGAGCACTGTCTACTATGGTCAGCAGATTATGCTTTTTAGCTATGGCGCACAGCTCTTTTACGTTTTGCACTGCTCCGCTTACGTTTGAAGCGGCGTTGATGATAAAGGCCTTGGTGTTTGGCTGGATCAGGGGCTCGGCCTCTTTAACTAGGCTGCGACCAGCCTTATCACAGGGGATGGAAGAAAAAGAGACTTGGTGCTGAAGAAGGGGCCTGAGGACGGCATTGTGCTCAACGGAGGTTGTAACTACATGGTCGCCAGGGGACAAAAGGCCTTTTATGAGCCAGTTCAGAGCGTAGGTGATATTCGGCGTGAAGCCTATGCACTCAGGCTCTTTAAAGCCAAAAAGTGTGCAGAGGTTGGACCTGAGGGCGTAGAGCTCTTCAAAGCTTGTGTAGGAAAGGTGGCTCTCTGTGCGGTTTAAGTTTACGCAGTTTTCCTCAATATAGCTTGAGAGCACAGAGCCGAGCCCGGGAGCTTTTGGGAAAGAGGTGGCGCTGTTATCCAGGTAGATGCGTTTCATTCGCCATCCCCGGTTAAGAAGTGCATAACAGCCTCAAGTGCGCCTCCGGCTATAGCCATGGCCTTATCTGAGCACCTGGTGTGATCGGTCTCTTCCCCTCTTGGGTCCACATCTGCAACCTTGAAGCCTTCGGGGACCATCAGGCCGTCCATAAGCATGCCACGGACCTTTCCACCTATTCCTGTAATAACTGGCGTGTCTCCAACATAGGCAATTACCGCTTCTTCTGCAACTATCTCCCCTATTCTGGCCACGCTTCTGAATATGCCGGCAGTTGGGCTTTTCATGACCCGCTCTTTGCCGTAGCCGCAGATTAGGCCGGGAACTCCCGTGTTTGGAGCTGCACTCCCGCTGTAAATTACGCGTCCAAGGTTATGGCCTCTTTGGGTTTCAACTACAGCATGGCAGTCCTCCCCTGCTGTAAATCCAGGTCCAAGGGCTAAGACAAAATCAGCCATCTGCTTGGTTGTGCCTAGGTTCTTTTTGGCCAAGATGGCGTCTATCAGAATAGTTGGTTTTAGAGTTTCTATGGCTTTACATTCTCTGTCACAGACTACAGCCACACAGCCGTTGTGAGCCTCGGAGAGAGCCCATTTAACATCTGTGAAAACTGCTCTGACTCCCTCAACCTCAGTCTCTCCATCGTAGACGGCCTGGGCAAAGGAAACGGTACGCCTAATTACTGTCGGTTTTTCTATTTCAAGCATAACCACTGGAAAGCCACTTCTGAAAAGACGGATGGCAACTCCCGTGGCCAGATCCCCCGCACCGCGGATGACCACAGTACAGGAATTTATCATATCTTTAATTGAATTCATTTATTTTTTCCTCTCTGTATCAGGCTGTATAAAAGATCCTGCTGTACAGACGCATAAATTATAGCACAATCAGAGGGCCATTTGGTATTTAAAAACACATTGGTCTTCTCCTCTTTGCACTTATCTGCCCTGTTTAGCAGCAAAGCTCTCTTTCCAACTTCCGTTCCTTTGAAAAAGCCTTCTTTGTCAGTAACTAGAAGTGAGAGAAACAATTCATCCGCCAAGGCCTCAGGGCTTAATGGCCTTTCCAGGTTTTCTAGCCCAAAAGTAGTCTCTTTCACTGCTTTAAGGGCGCCATCTGCCCCTATTATAGATACAACAAAATCAGTAAAAGGAGGGATAACCGGGTCTCTTTCTGAGTGAACTTTAAACGGCAGTCCCCTTGAGCCATCTGCCTCACAGAGGACCACGTCAAATCTCTCTTTTAATAGAGATAACGTTTCCATAGAAGGAGAAGAGAGTTTTTCAGGACTGTAGTACTCTCCGTAAACCACAACACAACCTTCGTCTTTAAAAACTTCCGGGTTGAACGAGAGAGCCTCTTCTTCAGAAGTAAAGCAATAATCAGCCTTCCAGCTATAATGAGATGGGTTCTGAAACTTTGTTGTAGTTGTCAGCAGGACGCTTTTACCACTCTCTTTTAAGTAAGAAGAAAGGATTTGAAGAGCCGTTGTCTTTCCACCCCCACCCGTGAAACAGACAAAGAGGTGCTCTTTTTGAGGAAAGAGAGAGAACAGATACTCAGAGAGCCTGGTCACGCCATCAGTCTCCGTATTTCTGATTCAAGCCTGTTTTCTCTCTGAGTGGGGTCCACATCCAAGCCATCTATTATGAACTCCTCTGTCATATCTACTCCGAGTAGGTTCTTACCAAGGCACCTTATGTAGCGCGCTCCCTCGTTTTCTCCTCTCATGTACCCGCCACAGGTTGAAATATAAACAAACTTCTCTGCCTTGCACAGGCCCTTCAGGCCTCCCTCTGCCGAGGAGGCAAATGTAATTCCGCTTGCACAGATGCGTTCTATGTACACCTTCAGAAGAGATGGGAAGGACATGTCCCAGAAGGGAGCTGCAAAGACTACCCTATCTGCCTCTTTAAACTGCCGAGCAAGGTTGAAAAACGGATCTTCCAATTTACCCTCAAGTAACAGAGAATCCCTCTTTTCAAGTTCCTCATTAAGCATGGGTTTCAGACTCATTTCATAAAGATGCAGATACTCTATAGAGCACTGGGAACAGTGTTTTTCCAAATAGGAAGAAAGAAGTCTCTTTGTAGCAGACTTCTCCTTTCTTATGCAGCAATCAACAACAAGTACTTTCTTATTCATACCTTGATTCTCTGCCCGCGGAGCGCTTTACGTCAAGTTTTTCTGTGTTATAATTTGCCTCATGGAAAACTACGGCATTAAAGGTAAATTCGGTTTTGGATGCATGAGGCTTCCGAGAAAGGGAAAGGAAGTTTTAAATGAAGAGTTCATTAAGATGGTGGACTACTTTATAGAAAACGGATTTAACTATTTTGACACGGCCCACGGCTACGTAAACAAGCTCAGTGAGCCGGCAATCAAGGACTGTCTGACTTCCAGATACCCCAGAGAGAGCTACATGCTTACAGATAAGCTTTCTGACGAGTTTTTTAACAAAAATGAAGACATAAGGCCATTTTTTGAAAGCCAGCTTGAGACCTGTGGTGTAGAGTACTTTGATTTCTACTTTATGCACGCTCAGGACAGAACGAACTACGAAAAATACCAAGCCTGTAAAGCCTATGAAGAGGCCCTTAAGTTCAAGGCCGAGGGAAAGATCCGTCACCTTGGAATTTCTTTCCACGACAAGGCCTCCTTCCTTGAGAAGATCCTTACCGACCACCCCGAAGTTGAAGTGGTCCAGATTCAACTTAACTACTTTGACTGGGATAGCGCCTCAGTTGAAAGCAAAAAGGTCTATGAGGTCTGTGAAAAGTTTGGTAAGGGTGTGTTTATCATGGAGCCCTTAAAGGGTGGCTCGCTGGTCAAGCTCCCTGAGGATAGCCAGAAGATAATGGATAATCTGAGAAAGAAAACTAACTCTGCTTTGAGCAATGCCGGATACGGTCTTCTGTTTGCGGCTTCTCTCAAAAATGTTTTAGCAGTTCTTTCTGGCATGGGAAACATGGATATGATGACGGACAATGTTACCACCATGAAAAATTTCAAGCCACTAACAGAAGAAGAAAAGACTGAACTTTTCAAGGTGGCCCAGACTCTCAGAGGCAAGGACGTAATCCCCTGCACTGCCTGCAGCTACTGCACCTCAGGCTGTCCAAAACAGATTCCCATACCTGAAATCTTCTCATGCAGAAACAACAACATGCTTTTCAATGATTGGAACAGTGTGTACTACTACAGAATTATCAAGAAGGAAGGCCACTCAGCCACTGAATGCATAAAGTGTGGTAAGTGTGAGGCTATCTGCCCTCAGCATTTAAAGATAAGGGACCTGCTTCAGGAGTGTGATTCAAAACTGAAATCTTCTTATTAGTAGGTTTGCTTGAGTGGAGCAACTTCCACAGGCATCCTGACAGCTTCAACACTCAAGGCCCTTCCGGTCTGAGAATCAAATTCACAGAACAGCCCCTGAAGCTCCGGGTTTTCCCAAGTTTCATGGGCTCGGTTGTTCACGCCTGTTCTGAACTTACTTATCTCGTAGGATGGTTCAAATCCACCAACGCTCATAGCTGACCCACAACGGCCCAAATCTGAAATGTAGGCTGTCTTGTCTCCTAAAATGCACGAGTCTGCTGTAAGAATCTTGGTATGTGTGCACACAACTGCACTGGCCTTGCCTTTAAGCAGGTGTGCCATGGCCAGCTTCTCTGCTGTAGCCTGGGCGTGGAAGACAACAAAAACAAGAGGAGTCTCTTCCGACGCTTTATTAACTATGTTTTCAATAAACTGGAACGGGTTGTTCAGGTGTGGGTTCTGAAAACCCATCATCCCAAGTATGTTTATGACGCAGACTCTACTTCCGTCAGCAGCGCTGAAGTGACGCACACCGCGCCCTGGAGCCTCTTCCGGATAGTTTGCAGGCCTTAAGATTCTGTCGTGCTTGGAGATTCCTTCAACCATATCCAACTTATAGAAGGCCTTCTCTCCCAGGGTAATTACGTCTATCCCCATGTGGTGAAGGGTTAAAGCATTGTTTAGGCCGCAGCCATACCCACCGGTTGCGCCCTCTGCGTTTGCAACCACAAAATCAAGTTTGCCGTATTTTTCAGTCTCCGAGGCCCTGAGGTTCTTGATTGTGTTCTTGATAACACCAATTCCACAGCGTCCGACTATCTCTCCAAGAAAAAGCACTCTCATACATAAGAAAATTTATCTTTATTTCACTTGCTTTGCAATAGAAGGCATTTGTTATAGACTTATCTCATGCGCAGAAAAGCTCTGTCAGCCACTCTAATTCTCATTAGTATTCTTCTTACTGCCTCTTCCTGCAGGAAGGCAGATGACATACAGATAAGAAGTGAAGGTATTCTTCCAGACATGGTCATGGAAAAGGCCACCTATGTTTTCGGCCGTCCTGATAACACGCCTCTAATCATCACAGCAGACAGAATTACAGTTTACAGCAGCTCTTCAGAAGTATTTTTTGAAAACCTGAGCTTTACTCAAGAGAACGGTAAACTCTCCGGCAGCTGTGACAGTGGTAGTTCCTTGGATGAAGAGAAGATAATCCTCTCTGGCTCAGTTGAAATCTACAACAGTGAAGATGACATAAAAATCTCTGCCGAAGAAGTTCTGTGGGATGATGAGAGCAAAATAGTTACATCAGAAGGCGTAGTAAAGGTTGTTTTTGAAGGTAAAAACTCAATAGTGGCAAAAGGTTTCTCGGCAAATATGGATGAAAATCTCTATGAATTTGATATAATCACCGAAGGGAGGCTGGATGGAGAATAAGAAAAAAATAGTTGTTCTGTTAATCTTTGTTCTATCGTTTTCACTGATAGCTTCCCCTATTACATTTTACGGTGGGAAAACCTCGGTAAGCCTTGAAGACGGAAACAGAACAGTAACCCTCACAGATGGCGCCGGCGTCTCCTCAGAAAGCATTGATCTATCCTCTGAGAGAATTTTCATCTATGGCGAAGATTACAGATATGTTCGCTGCACCGGAAACGTGTCGGTAACAGACAACGAAAGAGAAATTTTCCTTCGGGGGAGCAATGTTTTTTATGACCGGATTGAAAAACTTCTCCTCTCTGACGGCTGGGTTGAACTAGAGGATAGAAAGAACAACGCAACTATCAGCGGAGCCAGGATTGAATATAACGAGAGCACTTCAGAAATAACAATCCAGATGAGAGCCACCATCTCACAAGACACCGACAAGGGGCTGTTAAAATGCTCAGCCGACATAATCACATACAATGCAGATGATCAAACTCTGAAACTTTCAGGTCAGGCCTCAGTTACTTGGGGAGACGACTCATACAAAGCTTCGGTAATTTCTGTAAATATTGAAACTGAGGAAATAGAACTTTCAGGTTCCATTTCAGGAGAGATAAATGGATAACACAAAAGCAGTCCTGAAGCTGGAACATCTGAAAAAATTCTACGGCAAACGAGAAGTTGTAAAAGACATAAGCCTAAGCATGGAGGGCGGCCAGGTCATAGGTCTGCTGGGCCCGAACGGAGCTGGAAAAACCACCACGTTCTACATGGTGGTAGGGTTCATTGCCAGTAGTGGCGGAAAGATATTTGTAAACGACACAGAGATTACAAACCTCCCCATGCATAAGCGTTCCCGGCTGGGACTTTCCTACCTGCCTCAGGAGCCTTCTGTGTTCCGTAAGCTTAGCGTCTATGACAACATAATGCTCGTCTCTGAAAGCAGAGAAGATCTCTCAAAAGCAGAGAAGAAAGAGCTTACTGAGAGCCTAATTGAGAACTTTGGGCTGAACGCCATAGCCACCCAG
>CAJOOY010000039.1 GCA_905236385.1 uncultured Spirochaetia bacterium | reverse complement strand
CGTCCGCTCTGGACAACAGACCTCTTAAGTATGAAGAGTTTGATAAGGTCACAGGTCAGAGAATCTTTGTCTCAGCCACCCCTGGAAAGGAAGAGAAGAGGCTCTCAAGTCGAATAGTTGAGCAGATAATCAGGCCTACAGGCCTACTGGACCCAGAGATTTCAGTGCGTCCTTCGGAGGGGCAGATAGAAGACCTCTTTGGAGAGATCCGTAAGTGCATAGCCAGAGAGGAGAGGGTGCTGGTAACCACTCTCACAAAACGTATGGCCGAAGAGATTTCTGACTTCTTTGCCGGTAAGGGCGTGAGAGTCAGGTATTTGCACTCGGATATTGAGACCATTGAGCGTGTAGAGATTCTCAGGGACCTGAGAATGGGCGCCTTTGATGTGCTTGTTGGAATTAACCTGCTCAGAGAAGGCCTGGATCTGCCTGAAGTTGCCCTTGTGGCCATACTGGACGCGGACAAGATAGGCTTTCTTAGAAGCACCACGTCTCTCATCCAGACAGCTGGTCGAGCGGCACGAAACGCTGAGGGGCGTGTAATCATGTACGCCGACAGAATCAGCGAGGCAATGCGTGAGACCATAGACGAGACCTCCCACCGCCGGGCTGTTCAAATGAAGTACAACAGTGAGCATAACATAACGCCTCAGACAATCAAAAAAGCTGTTGAAGATATTCTAGAAAGAGACAGAGAGGAAGAGGTTCAGGACGGCAAGACAGATATAAAAATACGCCGTGCTTCCTACAATCTTCTGGATTCAAAGCAGAGAAAGAAGTACATAAAAGAGCTTGAAGAGCAGATGCTTGAATGTGCCAAAAACCTTGAGTTCGAGAAGGCTGCTGTTCTCAGAGATGAGATAGAAAATATTAAGAACAACCGTTTAAATCAGATGTAATCATCCTTGGATATAAAAGAGAAGGCAAGAAAACAGATAAGACACAGAACAACTCCAAGTGCACAGGCTCCCTCATAGTTGTAAGAGCCGACCATTCTGTATATCTGTAAGGGTATGGTCCTGAATGAGGAGCCGGCCAGAATCATTGTAGAGTTCAGTTCTCCCATGCTGATTGCAAAAGAAAACATCAGGGAGGACCTCACAGCAGGTCTGAGAATTGGTAGTTGAATTTTATAAAATATCTGCCTCTCCGTAGCTCCGGTGCTTCTGGCACTTTCAATTATTTCAGTTGGTATGTCCTTCCACACGCTTCTTATGCTCCTGATGCAGAATGGCATGGCCAGTACAGCATGAGAGAGAATCAGCAGAACCGGTGAAGGTATGAAGAAGAATTTTCTGACTGTCACGTAGTAACTCAGACCTGCTATGACAGAGCTTGTGACCATGGGTAGAGTGCAGTAGGAAGTAAGAAGCCCCTGTTTTTTCCCTGCCGAAGAAGAAAGAAGATATGCTGTACTTAGTGCCAGGGCCGTGGATACCAGGGAAGAGAGAAGAGCAACCTTAACTGAGTTCAGGGCGCTTTCAATGGTGCTAAGCGCACTCTGCCAGGCTTTAATGGAGCCGGCCTTTATGAAAATACTGACAAGCGGCAGGAGTACAAAGAGGATTGCTGCTATCAGATAAATCCGTTCGGGTGCTGAGGGTTTTTGAGTTCTGAAGTCGGTGTAATCGGCTTCAAATACGCTTGATCTGTTTTCAATAAAGCTGTTTGCAAACAGCACAATCAGAACAGTCAGTGTTGAGAGAATGGACAGGGCTGCTGCCATCTCTATGTTTGACGAGGTTTTTGCCTGCCTGTAGATTTCAACTTCCAGTGTTGTAAGAGACGGGCCTCCTCCCAGAACAAGGATTATTGAAAAACTGGTAAAACAGTACAGAAAAACAATGATTGCAGCACTTGCAGCTGCAGGTATGATCCTTGGCAGTATGATTCTGGAAAAAACCCGCAACGATGAGGCTCCCTCCGCTACGGCTGCTTCCTCACAGCTGTGGTCTATCTTTCTCATACTGTTGCCGACCATGGTTATGACAATAGGAAAGTTGTAAAAAGTATGAGCCAGAAGAACTGTTTTAAATGAATAGAGAATCCTCAGCGGGGCCTCTTCCAGACCGAATACTGCCATAAGTATCCTGTTCAGGTATCCGCTGTTTCCATAGAAGATTACAAAACCAAGAACAACAAGTATGGGAGGCAGAACAAACGGAATGGTGAACAGAGTCTTCACAAAACGTTTGAAATGAAAGTTCCTGTAGGTAATGATATAGGCTCCAGGGAGTCCGACAATCAGTGAAAGCAGGGCACTTAGCAGAGCCTGTTTGTATGTGAAAGACAGAATATGAATGTAGTAAGGGTTTGTAACACTCTCCTTAAGGCTCTGCAAGTCAGCACTCGAAAGTGTGACAAGCAGAGGGATTGTGAATAGGAGAGTATAAAGAATTATTCCAGTGTATTTCAGCGCACGACTGCTTTTGTCCATAGATCAATATACCTGTCAATGCTGGAAGTATCAGTTTCAACATTCTTATTGACTATAAGGGACGGCATGAGTGCGTATTCAAAAGCCTCAGGAAGTTCCGTGTCCCTGTTTGCGGGAAACATGGTGTTGTCTGTTGCAATCCTGCTCTGACCTTCGGTGAGAATGAACTCACAGAACTGTTTTGCAAGGTCCTTGTTATCTGAAGTCTTGAGAATTCCCATGTACTCTGTGGTCATGTAGTGGCCTTCCTCAAACTCAAGGGCTACATAGTCTTTGTTTTCCTCGTAGAGAACATGGTAGACAGGGCTTGTGGTGTAGCTTAAAACAAGCGGAGCCTCTCCTTCGGTGAAAAGACCGTAGGCGTTTGACCATGAGTTGGAGATGGTGAGAGCATTCTGTGCCATCTCTGACCACCAGTCCATGGCCTTTTCCTCTCCATAGACGTTTATGGTCCACAAAAGGGCTCCAAGACCAACTGAAGAGGTCCTCGGATCTATCAGAATCACCTGGTCCTTGTACTTCTCTGAGGTCAGCTCTGCAAGGCTTGTCGGTCTGGGAGAGCCTGTTTTCGAATTGTAAACAAAGGCAAAAACGCCGTAGTCAAATGGAATCAGCGGGCTGTCCTTAAAGTAGCCGTCAAGGCTGCTGCTGCACTTTGGCGTCCACTTGACGAACATGTCAGAATCACAGGCCATTGTATCTGCTATTCCAAGCACCACATCTGCTTCACATGAAGAGCCTTCAAAGTTTACCTGTGCAAGCATTTCAAGGGCTCCGTCAAAGCCCAGAAGATTTACCTTTGCCCCTGTTTTTTCCTCAAAGGCTGCCACAAGGTCAGCTCCGGGACCCCAGTCACTTGTGAATGAGTCATAGGCGTAGACTGTAATTTCATTTGATTTGACTTTCTCTGATGAGCCTTTTGCAAAAACAGAGAATACTACGAACATAAAAAGGGACAGAATGATAGTGAGTTTTTTCATGTGCCTTCCTCCGCCGGTATTATCCGTATCAGGTTCGAGGGTCTGATCTCAGGAGACTGTTCGTCTCCACCCCTGGACAGCGTCCATTTTAGACAGTTGAATCAGCAGTGTCAATCTGTGCTATAATTCTGGTATGGCACAGTTTTATCTTTTGAGTGTGTTGTATCTGTTTCTTTGGTCTGGAGTGCTTCTGAGCTTCAGATACGGAACAAAGATTCTGATACTGATCAACTTGAGAAACATATTTGAGGAGAGTGGCAGAAACAGAAACATTTCTGTGGTTGTCGGGGTGTGTATAGTCCTCGGACTGAGTTTTATGCCGCTTGATCCAGGGCCATCTTTTCTTGGAGACCTGATTCCTGCTTTGACTGTGCTTGTTCTTGTAATTTACCAGGTACTAAACCCTCTTGATAAGGTTGACGGTTACAGCGAAGACGGAAGTAAGGGCATTATTCTGGGATACATAAGTTTTGTGGTTGCTTCCATACATCTTCTTTTCCCATCAATAGTACTCATCTGACAACTTTTTTCTTGTTATTTCTGAAATCTGATTCATAATTTGAATATGAATATTCTAATGGTAACTAGTGAAGCCGTCCCGTTTTCAAAATCGGGTGGGTTGGCTGATGTTGTCGGTTCACTTCCAATTGCACTAAACGCAAAAGGTCAGGATTGTAGGATTATTGTTCCTGCTTACAACACTCCCCTGGAAGAAGCCGGCAAACTTGTATGTAAGGTCTCTGTAAAAATGCTTTCTTCCGTTGAGGAAGTTGAGATAAGACTTAAAACGGTCAACAAAGTAAAGTACTACTTTGTCTGTCATCCTTATTTCTGCGATAGACTCGGTATCTACGGAGATACCAGTTTTGAGCCGTATGCAGATAATTTTGAAAGATTCTCTGTCCTATGTAAGGCAGCTTTGGAACTCTGTCCGACAATTAAATGGAAGCCAGATGTAATTCACTGCCACGACTGGACAGCAGGCCTTCTGCCTTATTTCCTCAAGGAAAAGAACAGCCCGTTCTACAAGGGAACAAAGACTGTTTTCACCATCCACAATCTGGCCTATCAGGGCACATTCCAGAGAATGGACTTTTTAATGAGTGATGAAAAGCCTCATGAGAACCTTTTCAAAGACGGACAGGTGAACATGCTCAAAGCCGGTGTAGCTTTCAGTGATTTTATCACCACAGTCTCTCCAACCTACGCCAAAGAGATTCAGGGAGAGGAGCAGGGTTGTGGCCTTGATGAGCTACTGAGAAACAGAAAGAGTAGATTAAAGGGAATTGTAAACGGAATAGATGTAAAGGATTGGGATCCACTACATGACCCGAACATCCCAGTTCACTTCTCCGCTTCCAGACCTGAAAAGAAAGCTGAAGTGAAGGCTGCAGTTCAAAAAGAATTTGGACTGCCCAGATCTGCAAATGTTCCACTTTTTGCCATGATCAGCCGTCTGGCTTCACAGAAGGGTTTTGATGCTGTTATTCCATGCCTTGAGACCATGCTGAGAACCATGAAGATTCAGTTTGTAATCATAGGAACTGGAGACAGCAGAATAGAGAGGGAGCTGAGAGAGATAGCTGAAAGAAATGAGAACCTGAGTGTTAACATTTTGTTTAGCAACAAGGCTGCCCACTTAGTAGAGGCAGGAGCTGACTTCTTCCTCATGCCTAGCCGTTACGAACCTTGTGGACTAAACCAGCTCTATTCACTGCGCTACGGAACCATACCTATTGTCAGAAAGACGGGTGGCTTGGCAGATACGGTTGTAGATATAGACGAGAAACCGGACGAGGGAACAGGTCTTCTGTTTGAAGAACTGAACCCAGATGAGATTGTCAAACATATAAAGAGGGCAGTTGAGCTCTACAATAGGGACAGTTTCAAGAAGGTTATAGAAAGAGCTATGAAACAGGATTTCAGCTGGTCAGCTTCAGCTGCTGAATATATAAAGGTTTATGAAAAAATAACAAAGGATAATAAAAAAGGAGAGAGAAAATGAGGAAGGAAAAAGTATTGGCAATAATTCTCGGAGGTGGTAAGGGTACCAGACTATACCCATTAACAAAGGACAGATCAAAGCCAGCTGTACCTCTTGCAGGTAAGTACAGGCTTGTTGATATTCCTCTTTCAAACTGTATCAACAGTGGAATGAAGCAGATTTATCTTCTGACACAGTTCAACTCAGCTTCACTGCACAACCACGTGACCTCCAGTTACAATTTTGACCAGTTCAGTAATGGATTTGTTGAAATTCTTTCTGCTGAGCAGACATACAGCAGTGAGTCATGGTATCAGGGCACAGCAGATGCTGTAAGAAAGAACCTCAAGCACTTCCGTGATCAGAAGGCTGATTACTATATTATTCTTTCCGGTGACCAGCTCTATAGAATGGACTTCAGAGAGATGCTCAAGCGCCACAAAGAGGCTGGAGCAGACCTTACAATTGCCGCAAAACCAATCTCAAGAGCTGAGGCAACAGGTCTTGGAATTATGGCCACAGACAAGAAAGGTATGATTACCAAGTTCTACGAGAAACCAGCTCCGGATCTTGATATCTCTGAATACAAAGTAAACCCGGATTATCTTGAAAGCTCTCTGAATAAGAAAGCAGACGCAAGTAACGAGTACCTTGCTTCCATGGGTATCTATATCTTCTCTGCAGATGTTATGGAAAAAGCTCTTGAAGGCACAGAGACAGACTTTGGTAAGGAGATTATTCCTGGCCTGTTGAAGACAAACAAGCTCGCTTCCTACCTGTTTGATGACTTCTGGGAGGATATTGGAACAATCAAGGCCTTCTACGACACAAACGTAGACTTGGCAAGGGTTCAGCCAAGGTTCAATTTCTATGATGAAGAGATGCCTATCTACACCCACAGAAGGTTCCTGCCTGCTTCAAAGATTAACTTCTGTAATATTTCAAGTTCTCTGACTTCCGAAGGTTCAATCATTACAAATGCCTATATTGTCAACTCAATCATTGGTATTCGTACGATTATTGAAAGTGGAGCTTCCCTTGACGGGGTATATGTAATGGGTACAACTCATTATGAGACAGAGGAAGAGAAGGCCGAGAACGCAAGGAAGGGCATTCCAAACATGGGTATTGGTAAAGGAAGCATAATCAAGCGTGCAATTATTGATATGAACGCAAGAATTGGAGAGGGCTGCCGCATTGGTATTGATGATATTCCTCGTCCTGATTGTGACACTGAAGCTTACTCAATCCATGATGGAATTATTGTTATCAACAAGAACCAGGTCATTCCTAACGGAACTATTCTCTGATTTGTCTTTCTGTTAATATTTGGGCTGCGGCAAAACGCTGCAGCCTTTTTTTTGGAGAATTACTATGAAAAAAATCCTACTTACTTTACTAATTGCATTAGTCGCCCTCTCTGCTGCTTTTGCAGAAACAGACTGGTACTTGGGAGCTTCATTTGCTTCAGAGCCTAAGGCTAAATCTACAGACCTTGGAGTTGGGTTCTACTGCTCTACAACTTCTAGACCTATTACCCACGGAAGCCTCATTTACTACACAACCGAGGGCCTCTCCATGCCTTTGATCGGCCTTGAGGACTCCTTTGAAATCAGAGGAGCTGCAGCCGTGATAGCCGGACTTGAAAATGACTATAACAGTCCTCTTTATGTAAGAGGAGGCCTTGGTCTTTCAACAACCGTTAGAGTTGTTTTCTCTGAAAATGACCCAGTTTATGTTCAGGATCTGAGAGTTTGCCTGGATTTGGAAGCTCATCAAGTTCTTTCTGAGTCTTTTTTTATTGTTGCGGGGATAAATGCCGGGATTCCTCTTATTCAGGTAGCCAGTTACGCAGAATCTGAAGAAGCAGATGTGACTTTTGTAGATACCCTAAATGGAAGAATTGATTGCAGATTAGGTCTTGGGATCAAGTTCTGATTTCCATTTTATTATCTGCTCCCTGTTCTTCAGTGCTGTGCAGGCGCCTATGGCTGTGCTGCACAGTGCTCCACAGGTAGTAGCAAACTTTAGTGCCTCCAGTATGTCTTCTCCTCTCAGAAGTTCAGAGACAAGGCCAGCTACAAAGTTGTCTCCAGCCCCTGTTGCATCTACTGCATTGACCCTTAAAGCTGGTAAAACTATCCTTTCTTTTCCATTAGTAAAATAACAGCCCTTACTTCCAAGTTTGATAATTACATTTTTCACACCGTAGGAAAGAAAGACTTTAGCCATTTCTTCTGATGTTTCTTTGCCTGTAAAGTAGCGAGCCTCATCTTCGTTAGGGGTTATGTAGTCTATCAATGGCAGAAAATCTTTTAAATCTTCCAAGCTCATGAACCTGAAGTTTGGTAGTTTTGTGTCTGCTACAATCAATATCCCGTTGTCATGAGCAAATTCAAGAACTGCCTTCACAGAGGTTGGGTTATCAAAAGGAGCTCTGAAGAGAGAGCCTAGGATTATGGTCCTGGTTTGAAGAAGAGCTTCCAGGTGGGACTCGGGGTGAAAGTTAAATGTATGTGAGAGGTTAGTGACGGATTTTCTGGTTCCGTCCTCATTTACAAACATGGTTGTAACAGGGGTACTGTGCTCCTGAGGGTAGAGAATTAAAGATGTGTCTACGTTGTTTTCTTTCAGCACTTCTGAGACAAGGGAGCCGGCCATATCTTTACCAAGGGCGCAGAGGATGGCTGTCTTTAAGCCGAGTTTTGAGGCTGTAACAGCTTCATTTACTGCTTCTCCGCCGGCAGAGAGGGTGCAGGAAGAGGCTCTGAAGCCTGAGGCTGAGATAGGGGTGGGGTTAAAGCCTTTAATTATGGAATCAACCAGTGCCATTCCAATACACAAAACATCGAATTTCTTTTCTGGGTTCATGGACTAAGTATAACTATAACTTTGGAGCTTTTGTACACAAACTCCGTGCATTGTAATTGAATGAGAACGCTTTCTTATGCTATAGCTTAAGTATATGGATAAAAGATTTCTCGCTGTTTTATTTCTGATTCTTGTCCTTGCTGTTTCTTGTGCTTCCAGGGAAAAAACCACAACATTGAGAGTGACGAATGAGAATCCGGAGGTGGAATGCATCGGCGAAGGCAAGGTTCTTACAGTAAAGGTGTATGGAAACCCGACCACAGGTTATGAATGGAGGGCGGGGGAAAGCCAAGAATTCAAGATCAAAACAACAGACTATCAGGCCTCTAAGAAGCCCAGCGGTATGGTTGGCACTGGCGGGTACTATGTTTTTGTCTTTGAGGCAGTGAAAAGCGGTGTAAACGAAATTGGTTTTGAATACCTAAGGCCATGGGAAGACGGGAGAGCTGATTCTTTTTCAATCAGGGCCACTGTCGATAGTGAACTTACAATCAAGGAACTGGAGGTTTTAT
>CAJOOY010000038.1 GCA_905236385.1 uncultured Spirochaetia bacterium | reverse complement strand
GGCTTCGATTCGCTGTACGCGGCGGGCGGCAATTGCCACATTGGCGCCCTGTTCGGCCAATGTCAGGGCAAATTCCTCGCCGATACCAGACGAAGCGCCGACGACCAGGGCAAAACGACCCTGAATATCAAAAAGATTCCTCATAAAGTACCTCCTTTTATAGAATAAAAATTATTTAAAACATATCATCTTGTCAAAAAGAAATAAAGTGGAATATATTAAAAATGGTAAGGTAACCTTATAAAATTTAGATTATGCAAGGTCTGTAAACGATGATATCCAGAATCGCCACAAAGGAACTATTCGCACTTTCCGCCAAAGAACTCGCCCAGACGCGGTCACTAAACCGGATAAGCGTTAAGGAGATTGCCCAAAACTGCGGAATGCCCGTCTTCCGACGAAGTACTATGAAAGTTCGGAAGTTTTTCTAGACATCTGATTTCCTGCTCTCCTCAGAAAAGAATAAAACCTTGATTTAAGGCCCCTCAAATGCATGAAATCTTTCTCCGCAAACGGGGAAATTTTTTTTGCAGTTTTTTTTGCTCATGCCATACTGATAGCTCTTCATAGTACTTTGGTTTTGGAGGCTCTCATGGCTTACTTTTTGAGACAGGAAAAGAAGAATAAAGGCATCTATCTTCAGATGTATGAATCCTACTGGGACAGGGATAAAAAGCAGCCCAGATCCAGAAGCATCAAGGCCTTCGGATATGTCCATGAGCTTGTCTCGGAGTCTGTTCCGGATCCTGTTGAGTACTACAAGGAGTATGTGCGGCAGGAGAACGACAGGCGTTCAGCCCTGTTTGAGGAGGAGACACGTCCACGTGCCTTTGCAGAGGTACAGGAAATCTATGCAGGACATATGCTGTTCTCTTCCCTGTTGGACAAGCTTGATGTAAGGGAAACCATAGAGATACTCTCAAGCCCGAGACAGTTCCAGTTCGACATGTATGATCTGATCAGCCAGCTGATCTATTCACGGATAATCAATCCCACATCAAAGGCAAGGACTGCAGCATGTGTCTTCCCTCATCTTTACAGGGGAGTGAGCCTGTCTGCAGACCAGATTTATGATGGCTGTGAATTCATAGGCGCCTCCTACAAGAAGTACATAGAGTTGTTCAATCACAGTTACGAGCTCCTGTACAAAAGGGATTTCAGCAAGGTGTTCTTTGACTGCACCAATTACTATTTTGAGATTGACCTTCCTTGTGAGGACAAACAGAAAGGTCCTTCAAAGGAGAACAGGAAGGAACCGATAATCGGACAGGCTCTGTTGCTGGACAGTGACCTGATTCCCCTAGGCATGCATATGTATCCGGGTAACGAGTCCGAGAAACCCTACATCCGCCAAACCGTTGAGGAGATGAAAAGCAGGTACAAGGTCTCAGGAAAGACTGTGCGGGTTGCTGACAAGGGTCTCAACTGTGCAAGGAACATCTACGCTGCGGTCAAGGAGGCAAATGACGGATACATCTTCTCCAAATCCATACATGGAAAGGGATTGGAAGAGAAAGAGAAGATGTGGCTGATTCTTGAGAACGAGGAGAATGTGTTCACAGACTATCATGATGGAAACGGAGACCTGGCCTTCAGACTCAAAAGCTGTGTTGACACTTTCACATACGAGTTCAAGGAAGAGGATCCTGAGACCGGGGAAGAGACCAGAATCTCATTCTCTGTGAAAGAGAGAAGGATTGTCTCCTACAATCCCTCCCTGGCAGTCAAGCAGAGGGCTGAGATAATGAAGCAGGTTGAGAAAGCTTCCGGCTTTACAACATACAAGAAACTGGCATCTGAAGAACTCGGGGATGCGGCCAAGTATGTCTCGTTCATCAACACGGATAAAGCAGGGAACAGGGTAAGACCTACGGTCCTCATAAACAGGGAAAAAGTTGATGAGGACCTGAAGTATGCAGGATACAACCTCATTGTCACTTCCGAGCTTCAGATGTCTCCGCTTCAGGTGTACAGCACCTGCCATAGTCTCTGGAAGATTGAGGAGTCTTTCAGGATCACCAAGTCCTATCTGGATGCCAGACCTGTCTATCTTCAGAAAAAGGAGACCATCTACTGTCATTTCCTGATCTGTTATCTCAGTCTGTTCCTGCTGCGTGTTCTTGAGATCAAATGTTTCAACAACAGGCTCAATGCCTATGACCTGATTGAGTTCGCACGTGACTTCAGACTTGTAAAAAAGGGAGACGGCACATTGATCAACATCTCAAAGAACCAGGCCCTCAATGAGAGAATCAAGAAACTGACAGGATTGAGCAATCTTGATGCTTTGTATCTTACTGAAGGTGAAGTTGAGAAGCTGTTCAGAAACTGCCTTGATTTTGTCTGCTAAAGTACTAGGTTTTGGGTAAAACGTCGGAAGTCAGGTTGTATACACACACCAATAATCCGATTGCCGGTCGTACGAAAAATGTTCAGAACCACATCAGCTCTACATATCCTGATGGCCACGCTGAGATATTGTTTACGCCTCTTGCCCCATATGAGACACCTGAAGCTCTAGACAGAATCTGCCAGGAGTATAATCGGGTAATTGGCAACATGGAACTGGAACCTTTGATTGCCATCTCCTGGTATGATGCCCTGATACGGCACCGGACTCGTGGGTTGCCGGAGAGGAAGCAAGTGCACAGTGGCTGGAGCCTGTGTCTGAGGAAGACTGCGGAATTCCTGCCTACAGCGGGAAAGCAATGGCCTCGGAGTAGAGTTTTTTCAGAACGGACAGGAATGACTTGAGGCCGTCTCTCTGGTCTTCCCTGTGCGTGCACAACACACACTGGAAATTCTCCTGACAGTCGAACGGAATCCATGCAAATTGTCCGCTGTGGTCGTTCAGAAAGCCCGGTGCTAGACAGACACCACGGCCGGCTACAATATTGGTCAATGTGGTGTCATGATCCGCGCTGTTGAAGTATTTTATCTTTCCTGAGCCGATAATCCGGTGCTGGACTTCTTTAAGTGCCTGCGGAGAGCCTCCGCCCACCATGAGCGTGCGGCCGTAAAGATCTTCTTCCCTTACCAGATTCTTCTGTGCAAGAGGATCGTCCCTGTCTGCAATCAGATAAATACGGCTGGTGAAAAGGCTGTGGACCTGTATGCCTGGAATCTGGCGGGTCTGCTCCTTCAGGGCGAAAATGATATCCGCCTTGTTCTGAAGAAACAGTTCCATGCTGTTTTCATATCTGAATATCGGGGTTATCTGAACCTCCGGTGTGCTTCTGCCGAACTGCCTGATGGCTTCCGGAAGAAAGAAGAGCGCCTGGCGGACCATGAGGCAGACGGAAATGCTGTCTTTAAATCTGGAACTGAAATTCTGTCCCTGTTCGATTGCTCTCTTCAGATCTTCGCGCATTACGGTCAGATGGGAGACGAACTGCGCACCAGCCGGAGTAAGCGAGGCTCCTTTGCCGCTTCTCTCGAAAATCAGAAATCCGACCTCATCCTCGAGCATCTTTATCTGATATGAGAGAGCCGGCTGGCTTGCGTACATATTCTCGGCTGCTCGGCTGAAGTTCAGAGTATGTGCAAGTTCAATGCAGAAATCGATTTGTCTTGTTGTCATCGCTTCTTTATTATTTGAATTTTGAATCAATTATGCAATATTTCGATTGGACTTTGCAATAGCTTTTCACTATGCTTCAACTGTAAGCAAAGCAGGAGACCATAAAGATGACAAAGACATTAACAGCATTTTTTTCAAGAGCGGACGAGAACTATTTCGGTGGAGCCATTCGCTATGTGAAAGTAGGAAACACGGAAATAGTCTGTAACATCATAAAGGACATGATTCCCACCGATACATTCAAGATTGAGATGAGGAACCCGTATTCCCCGGTCTACATGACATGTATCGACCAAGCAAAGAAGGATCTTCGAGAGAACGTCCTCCCAGAGCTGACTGGATATCCGCAGAGCATCGATGAGTATGATACAATCATCCTTGCATACCCCAACTATTGGGGAACCATCCCGATGGCAGTGGCCACGTTTCTTGAACACTATGACTTTTCCGGCAAGGTTATTCTGCCGCTGTGCACCAATGAGGGCAGTGGAATGGGAGGAAGCGAACGCACAATCGCAAAGTACGCACCGGGTGCCAAACTCGGAAGAGGGCTTTCAATTACCGGAAGCGAAGCAGCGAACTCAAAGGCAAGCGTCAGGCGCTGGCTTTCGGCGAACGGACTTGTGTGAGAAAAGGGTGGCAGCAATATGGACTTCGATAAGGGCTATGTGTACGAACTGACAACAGGCGGCCGTATTTCAGGGAGGCTGTTGGGGAGATGATGCGCTCACGCACGCTCTGAACCGGCAGAGCAGAAAGAATGAAATAAACGGACGTTTTATATGGAATATTTGACACTCAACAACGGAGTAAAGTGCCCGGCAGTGGGAATCGGTACGTTCATGCTCAGCCCGTCTGATGTTCAGAACAGCGTAAGAGAAGCTTTGAAGATGTTTTTCTCTCTACAAAGCTCTGGCCCAGCGAGTATGAGAACCCAAACGCCGTGGAAGAGACCCTGGAAAGGCTGGGCGTGGATTATGTGGACCTTCTTTATATCCATCAGCCTGCCGGAAACTGGCTTGCCGGCTACAGGCAGCTTGAGAAGGCATACAAGGAGAGAAAGGTCAGGAGCATCGGAATCTCCAACTTCGAAGGAAGGTATATCGAAGAACTTCAGGCCAAATGGGAGATTGTCCCCCAGTTCATACAGGTAGAGGCCCATCCGTATTTCACACAGAAAGAGCTTCGGAAAACCTTGGACAAGTACGGAATCAGGTTGATGAGCTGGTATCCGCTCGGACACGGTGACAGGTCTCTGATCAACGAAGACGTGTTTGTAAAGTTCGGGAAAAAGTACGGAAAGACTCCTGCTCAGGTGATACTGCGCTGGCACACACAGATGGGCTTTTCCGTCATTCCGGGAAACCGGAATGTTAATCATATCAAGGACAATCTGAACATCCTCGATTTCACACTGACGGACGAAGAGATGGCTGATGTCGCTTGTCTGGACAAGGATATGCGCTACTATCACCGCACGGATGCCCAGCTCGATCAGTTCGCTGGATGGAGACCGTCGTTTGAAAAGAAATGAGTGGCCAGAGACAGTTCAGTTGAATTCATGAAATCAGGAAAACAGGTAGCTATCCAAACAGCATTACTCTGTTGTAGAGACAGTGATACTTTTCATAATCAACGTCTTTGTGAAAGTGTCCAAAGTGTCAACTACCCATCACCTAAAGGTAATGGGCTTGTAACTGCCCAGTCGTAGTAACGGCTTATGCCTCCGACCTTTGACCCCAATAG
>CAJOOY010000037.1 GCA_905236385.1 uncultured Spirochaetia bacterium | reverse complement strand
GTCTTCTATCTCCTCACGAATGGCTGTCATGTCATCTATTCGTCTTCTGTAAAGGCACTTCACATGTCTGGCACCGAGTCTGAGACAGGTTCTGGTACAGTCCATGGCAACGTTTCCGCCGCCAATAACGCAAACCGTCTTTCCTCTGAAATCAGGTCTTTTACCGGAGCCAACATCTCTGAGAAGCTCAACAGCGCTGATGACGTTTTCAGCTGTCTCGCCTTCTATTCCAAGCTTTCTGTCTATGTGTGCGCCGGTTGCAATATACAGAGCATCGTAGTTTTTCTTTATCTCATCTATCTGTGCCTTATCTTCTACGGCAACGTTTGTCTCAACCTCTATGCCCTGACTTATGATGAAATCTATGTCCCTGTCCAGAACATCCTGCGGAAGTCTGTAATCAGGTATGCCATAGCGGAGCATTCCTCCAAGCTTCTCGCGCTGTTCAAAAACCTTTACGCTGTGGCCCATCAGGGTCAGATAGTAGGCTGCGGTAAGTCCTGCCGGTCCTCCTCCTATGACAGCTACTTTCTTTCCTGTTTTCGCAGCGTTTGCACTGCGTATATCTTTATGGCTGTGATCTGCTGCAAAACGCTTTATGCCGCAGATATTCACGGCATTGTCCACCATATTCCTACGGCATCTGGTCTCACACGGATGCTCACAGACATATCCGCAAACAGAGGGGAATGGATTGTCCTTTCTGATAAGGGCGAGAGCCTCATCATAACGGCCTGCTCCGGTAAGTGAGATGTAGCCCGGAATATCCACATGGGCCGGACAGGTATGCTGGCACTGGATTGAACTCTGGAGCTCAACCGTACAGCGTCCCGTTTTCTCGTGTGCTATAAAGTCTTCTCGGAAACCACGCACTGCCTTGAGTACAGAAGCTGCCGCTTCAGATCCTATTTCACAGTCAGCACTGTCAGCTATGACTTTTGCTGTCTTCTCTATAAGATCAACAGTACCCTCATCCGCTTCTCCATCAAGAAGACTGAGTATGAGTTTCTCAAGCTGTCCCAGTCCTATTCTGCACGGAGTGCACTTACCGCAGGTCTGCGAGTAACAAAGTCTTAGGAATGACAGCGAAAGTTCGACAGGACAGGTTCCTCTCGGGCTGACTTCTGCACGTCTGCTGAATTCTCTGTAGATGAAATCCATTGTCTTATCTACGTTTGAATACAGTTCAAGTCGGAGTTTGGCCATATAATCCTCCTGTTTTTATCGATATAGTTTGATTCATTCTAATGCATGCACTATTGGTTAGCATAGAACAACACTAAATTCAGGCTCCTTTTAATCAGCTCTCTCAAAACATCTTCCAACGGTTTTTATTGTGAGCCGTTTCTTTTTATAGTAATGTTACTTTGAGGAGAAATGAGAAAATGCTCAAACTTAACAAAAAAAGAACCATGAAAATTGGTTTTGCATTTTTCGGCATCCTGCTCCTGTGGCAGGTTTATGATTCCTGGTGTCCAACCTTTCTGACAGACATCTTTGCCCGCTACGCCTACGGTATTTCTTCCGCCGAGCTGAAAGCCGGAAGCCCGGATAAGATACTTCACGTACAGTGGCTTGTTGGAATTATCATGGCTTGCGACAACTTAGCCGCCCTGATCCTCCTTCCAATCTTCGGAAACCTGTCAGACAGAACAAAGACCCCAATTGGAAAGAGAATGCCTTACATCCTTGTTGGAACCTTTGTTTCCGCCATTGCTTTCCCGTTTATTCCTCTGTTCTTCCACCATAACAATATTGCCGGTATGGTCATAACCATGGCTATTGTACTCATGTTCATGATGATGTACAGAAACCCGGCCGTTGCCCTCATGCCGGATATTACCCCAAAGCCACTGAGAGCCAAAGCCAACGGAATTATTAACATAATGGGCTACTTTGGAGGAGCTGCTGCCACAGTGCTCGGAATCTTCCTCAAGCTCAGTGATTACATAAATGTAGCTGATGAGAGCAGAAAACTCTGGATTATCGAAACTCCGTTCATCATAGCCTCTATTCTCATGGTCATCTCGGCCTTAGTCCTCTTCTTCTCGATTAAAGAAAACAAGCTCCAGGAAGAGCTTAAGGATGAGCTCGAAGAGGGTGAGAAGCTCGCAGCCATTGCCGAGCCTGTGGACGATGACAAGCCCATGCCCAAAGCAAACAGACAGATGCTCTTTGCAATCCTTGCGGCTGAGTTTTTATGGTTCATGTCGGACAATGCCCTTGGCACGTACATAGGCAACTACGTCATCTATTATCTCAACTCCGTCTCAAGTGCAACCATGTACCTCACTATCCTTGGAGGCCTGGCCTCAGTCATAGGTTTTGCCATAGCTGGCTCAATTGCAGATAAGATTGGTAGAAAATGGACAGTCTCAATTGGTCTGGCAATTACCTTCTTTGGTCTATTCATCATGACTTTAGTCGGCCCAACCAACAAGGTCACCGGTGTAAACGGAGAGTTCTCATTCCCAACCCTCCTCTTCGCAGTTTGGGTATTCAAGGGCTTTGGAATGTCTCTGGTTCACAACTGCTCCTTCCCAATGGTAGTTGAGCTCTGCTCCTCAAAGAAGATTGGAAAGTTCACTGGTTACTACTACGCCTCTAGTATGTCAGCTCAGACAGTCACCCCTATTCTTCTCGGCCTGCTTCTTACAAACTCAGGTCTTTGGGGTGTTCTCCCACTCTACTCCAGCATACTCACAGTCCTAAGCTTTGTGGTTTTCACAGTCTTTGTTAAAAACATCAAAGCAAAGAAGGTGGCCAATGCCAAAGGGCTGGAAGCTCTCGGAGCAGAAGACTGATTCAAGGCGGCACTGAGGTGCCGCTTTTGCTATGTTTGATTTCCATAACCATTTCACAGACCGCTCTTCCATTCTCTGCCCCGCCTTTCTTCTCCCACAGTATTTCACTGAAGAAAGGTGGGAACAGTTAAAGATAGAAAAACCTAAGCACATGGGAGAAGCCGGCCTTGATAAACGCTTTATTAACCTCATGCCCCTGTCTGAGCAGAAGAGAATCCTGACAGAAGTGCTGGGCTTTGCAAAGGAAAATGGTCTGTGCACCACTCTACACAGTGTTCATACCACCTCTCACACTCTTGAGATTCTTTCTTCCGTTAAACCAAGAGAGAAGACAGTTATCTGGCACGGCTTCACTGGCTCAGCGGAAACAGCCTCCCTTCTTTATAAACTAGGCGTAATCATCTCAATTGGCCCAAGAGTTCCCGAAGAGAAGATTTCCAGTCTTGTAAAAGCAAACCCTCTATTTGTTCTTGAAACAGATTATGATGGAGAGAACTTAGAAGAGCATGAACAAATAATTACGGATGTGTATAATAAAACATCCAGAGCTCTTGGGATAAGAGTAAATAAACTTGAGGAGATTTGTCTTGAAACAGCAGCGGCTTTTACGGCTTGAAAAACTCATTGGTGAGAAAAACATAGAAAAACTACAGGCTTCAACAGTCATGCTCGTTGGGCTCGGTGGCGTAGGAGGAACTGCCTTCGAGGCCCTTCTTAGAAGCGGAATTGGTCACTTCATTCTAATAGACTCAGAGAGTTTTGATGAGACAAATCTCAACCGCCAGATTCTTTGCACCAGAGCCACAATTGGAAAGCTCAAGACAGAAGTCGCCAAAGAAAGAGCTATGAGCATAGATGAAAATATAATAGTTGAAACCTTCCCAGTCTTTGCTGATGAAACAAACATACTAAGCCTTCTGGACAAAAACCCTTCTGTTGTGGTAGATGCCATAGATAGCGTGCCGTCAAAAGTATTTCTACTCTCTTCATGTGTAAAGAGAGAAATTCCTGTGGTCTCTTCCATGGGTGCAGGCCTAAGAGTTGACCCAACCCTTGTCCGGATTTCAGATATAGGGCAAACCTTCTGCGACCCTCTAGCAAAGGAAGTCAGAAGGCGCCTTAAAGAGGAAGAAATACTCAGCGGCATAAAGTGCGTCTTCTCAACTGAAAAACCCAAAGAGAAAGTAGGTGCTATCATAGCCAGCTCCTGCACTGTTACAAGCACCTTCGGAAACGCCCTGGCTCAAGCTGCCATAGACACACTTCTTCAGAACTGAAGATTAATCCCAGCACTGCTCTTTGAACCGTCAGAGAAACTAATTACCAGATCATACCTCCATCTTCCGCTGGTTCTATTAACTGTGTAGCTGGCATTCCTTGCTCCTGTTATGGCTGATCCGTCCTCATACCACTGGTAGGTGCAGGAAGAGAAAGAGATAGAAGAGACATCTGAGTCAAAGACTGGGGAAAGCCTGGCACCACTTTTATTGATTGCAAAAGACTTGGTCTCTACCATGGAGTTTTTCACGCTCATGCTTAAAATTCCAGTCTCTTCTACCTCATCATCTGCATCCTGCCCTGTTACTGGGATACTCACAGACCCATAGGACTGAAGAGAACTGATAATTCTAACTGTCTCTGTAGCTCCGCCAACCTTGCAGCCTCCCATATCTCTTAGGATTAAAGAGAGATCATAGTAGCCAGCATTCAGGTTTGTAAAAGTAACGCTTCCAGTCCCTGAAGAAGCTATCTCTAGAGTTTTCTCAGTCTTCAGCCCATTCTTGTCTGTGAGAACACAGTCGACTGTCATAGAGAAAGGCACTGTTGAGATACCGGTAATTGAAGCAGAAAGAAACAGCGAGCCCTTTCCTTCAACCTCAGATAGGTTTACTGTTATCTCATTTGAGGACTCACTAAGTGTGGTCTCCTTTGTTCCTCTCAGAATTGGAGTTCCAGTCTTTGTACATAGGCTCACATCAAAAGTCCAAGTCCCTGCAACTAGTCCACTGAAAATCTGAACGGAAGAGTCAGAAGCATTTATAGTTCTGTTTATAGTCCTCCCCTTAGGACCGGTTCCAGAAATGCTGTAGTAAGCTCCGGAGACAACAGAGATGTCCGCCTCAATGTGCTTAGACGTTCTCAATCCTTCAATTCTGATTACAGCATCTACTGTTTTTGAAGTGTAACTGCCTGAAAAAGAATCATCACAAGAGACAAGAAAGACAGAAAGAACAAGTAAAAGAATAATATAAGAATATGGACGAGTATTCATTATCCACCTCCATATCTATAAGACGCCGCAAAGTGCCCAAGCCTTGTTTTTTAATCCCTCAAAACCAAATCTTTTTCTGGACAGACCGGGTTTTTACAAAAAAAGGCTGCTACAAAACACCTTCGTAGCAGCCAGAGGACAGGAGAAAAAAACAATCAATTAGAATTTCTTTCTTTTATTATCAGATTCATCCAACTCCATGAGAGTCTTAACTGGATCTTTGACCTTTGAAAGGAAGATCATTGCAGCAATAACGTATGGCTTGTAAGAAGCCTGCTTGTACAGAGGATCGAGGTATCTGTCAAAGACTGTGTTGTCAACCTCGCCTTCCGGACAAGAGAGACCAGAGATATCAGCTGGCAGGCAGTGCAGGTAGAGAGCCTTTCCGTTCTTTGTCAGCTTCATCATCTCTTCTGAGCAGGTCCATTCTTTGTGCTCTGCGTTCTGAGCAAGAAGTCTCTTCTCAAGAGCATCAATACCGGCTTTGTCCCCCTTCTGGTAGAGCTTTGTTCTCTCTTCCATGGCAGCATAAGGAGCCCATGATTTTGGATAAACAATATCTGCATCCTTGAAAGCTTCCTTCATGTCGTTTGTGATCTTGAACTTTGCTCCGCTCTTCTTGCAGTTTTCTTCTGCAATCTTCACAACATCTTCCATGACCTCGTATCCCTTAGGATAAGCAAGGGTTACATCCATACCGAATCTTGTGAAAAGACCAATTACGCCCTGTGGAACTGAGAGCGGCTTGCCGTATGAAGGAGAATAAGCCCAAGTCATGGCAACCTTCTTGCCCTTCAGGTTCTCTTTACCGCCGAACTCGTGGATGACATGAAGCATATCTGCCATACACTGTGTCGGGTGGTCTACGTCACACTGGAGGTTAACCAGTGTTGGTCTCTGCTCAAGGATACCGTGTCTGTATCCGTATTCACATGCATCAATGAAGGTCTTCTGATACTTGTGGCCTTCGCCGATGAACATGTCATCACGGATACCTATTACATCTGCCATGAAGGAAACCATGTTAGCTGTCTCACGGACTGTCTCCCCATGAGCTATCTGGCTTACCTTTTCATCCAGAACCTGCTCTTCAAGACCGAGAAGGTTACAGGCTGAAGCAAATGAGAAACGTGTTCTGGTTGAATTGTCTCTGAAAATAGAGATTCCAAGGCCACTGTCGAAGATACGTGTGCTCTTGTTTCTTTCCCTAAGATCCCTCAGGGCATCAGCAACTGTGAAAACAGCATCAATCTCATCATCAGTCTTGTCCCATGTCCAGAAGAAGTCATTCTTGTACATGTCATTGATGTGAAGAGTTTCCAGATGTCTGGCAAGTTTTGTTGTTTTACTCATTATAAAAACTCCTTAATCAGCGGATATCATTTCCAGTAAGTTCCTGGCGGAAAGATGTAGCACTCTCTTTCTTCTCAGCTGGCTTGTAGAGCATAGGAACTGCAGCGTAGAGAGCAGCACAGACTACAAGGTCCTGCTTCCATGTAATCTCGTTAGGAGCATGAGCCTGAGACTCAGCACCAGGTCCGAAACCTACACAAGGAATTCCGTAACGGCCCTGGATAGCAACACCGTTTGTGGAGAATGTCCACTTGTCAACAAGAGGTCTGCCCTCTCTCTTTGACTTAGCTGTGTCATCTGCCCAGATTCTTTCCTTGCCCCAAAGCTCATGGTAAGCATCTACAAGAGCCTTAACGTGTGGAGCACTCTCCTTGTTGATCCATGTCGGGAAGAAGCACTCTGTCTTGTATACTTCTCCGGTCCATGCCGGTCTGTCGTACCAGTACATGGAAACCTTAACATCTTCGCCGTACTTCTTGACTGAAGGAAGATCCTCAATCTCTTTAAGACATGACTTGTAGGTCTCACCTGCTGTCATTCTTCTGTCAATTGAGATGGCGCAACTGTCAGCTACAGCACACCTGGAAGGAGATGTGTAGAAGATCTGGCTTGTTGTACATGTTCCACGGCCAAGGAATCTTGCGTCCTCATAGTGCTCCGGGTTGTACTTTGGATCCAGCATCTTTACAAGACCCTTAATCTCTACAGAGTCATCTGCCGGGTTCTCATTAAGAGCTCTGACATCTTGAAGTATGTCTGCCATCTTGTAAATGGCGTTGTCTCCTCTTTCCGGAGCGCTGCCGTGACAGGAAATACCCTTAACGTCAACACGGATTTCCATTCTTCCTCTGTGACCACGGTAGATACCACCGTCAGTCGGCTCTGTGGAAATAACAAACTCAGGAACAATCTTGTCTACGTTGTAGATGTACTGCCAGCACATGCCGTCGCAGTCTTCTTCCTGAACTGAACCAACAACCATAATCTTGTAGCCCTGAGGAATGAGGCCCAGGTCTTTCATGATCTTTGTTCCGTAAACAGCAGAAGCAAGACCGCCTTCCTGGTCAGAACCACCACGGCCGTAGATAATCTTATCTGTTTCATAGCCCTTGTACGGATCTGCTTCCCAGTTGTTTATGTTACCAATTCCAACTGTATCTATATGGGAGTCTATAGCAATGATTTTTTCACCATCTCCCATCCAGCCTATTACATTTCCCAGGCCATCTATCTCAACCTTATCATAGCCGAGCTTTTCCATTTCCTCTTTGATTCTGTAAACAACACCCTTCTCTTCACAGCTTTCAGAAGGAATAGCTATCATGTCTCTGAGAAATCTGGACATTGACGGACCATAAGCTTCAGCAGCCTTTTTAATAGCACCAAAATCCATATAAAATCCTCCATATAAATTTCTTCTTAAATTCTAACCCCGTAGAATTCATTTGTCTACAAATTTGTTGCAGTTTGTTGCAAACCAAATCCTACTCAAATCTTACCAAGAGCTTTGAGAATCTTCTCAGGTGTCATTGGCCAGTCTCTGAGCCAGACGCCGCAGGCATCGTGTATGGCTATACCGATAGCTGGGGCTGCACCGTTACAAGCTATCTCAGAAATGGACTTAGCACCGAACGGACCGTAATCATCGTTCACATCAATGAGAACACTCCTGAAGTCTTCCGGAGCCTCGTTAATCATAGGCACACCGTAGTCAGTCATATTCGCATTTATACACTTTCCACTCTTATCAAGCTTCATATCTTCATACAGTGAGTGACCTATACTCTTCATAACTGCTCCGTACATCTGACAGAGAGCTATTTCTGGGTTGATAGGAGTTCCTGCATCCTGAAGAGCGTAGAACTTCTGAACCTTGATTTCACCTGTTCTGGTATTTACTGCGACCTGGGCAAAATGTGCTCCGTAAGGAACTGAAGAAGCGGCTGTAACAAAGTTTCCGTGGGCTATCATCTGTCCGTGTCCGGTTCCGCCGCAGGCTGTATGTGAAAGCTCTGCGTAGGTTAGAACCTTTCCACTTGTTACAGACTTAACTGCTCCCGGTTCAATTAACTGCAAATCTTCTTCCTTCTCACCCATCTGATAGGCAGCTTCTTTCAGAATCATGGACTTAAGAAGCTTTGCAGCCTCCAAAGAGGCGTTTCCACTGAAGAATGTACCGGAAGAAGCGTAGGCACCGGTGTCAAACGCACATGAGTCTGTGTCTCCGGAAACAACTGTTATCTTCTCAAGTGGCATGCACAGAACTTCACTGCAGATCTTGGCAGAAATGGTATCCAGTCCTGTTCCAAGGTCGGCTCCGCCACTGTTTAAAATTACTGTTCCGTCAGTTTCAAGCTTGGCTATAGCTTCACTGTGGTCCAGTCCTGGAAGTCCTGAGCCCTGCATGATCATGGCAAAACCCTTACCTATCTTCCAATCAGGATCTGGGGAGACTTCCTTCTTGCCCCAATTAATCATATCACAGCCTTTGAGAACTGCTTCTCTCAAGCCACAGGAACCGACTGGAACCACGTTTCCTTCTCTACCTTCTCCAAGGCCTTTGAGGATCTCAAGCATGTAGCCTTCCTCAACATGGTTTTTCAGAACCATTTCCTTGTAGTCACAGCCGAGAGCTTCAGCTAATTCAGCCATAGCCATCATGAGGCCGTAGGTTCCCTTAGGAGTTCCATAACCCTGGTAGGCACCTGCTGGAGGTGTGTTAGTGTAGTAGACCTTCAGGTCGTAGTACATGTTGTCACACTTGAAAAGAGGAAGTGTCTTTGAACAGCTGTTCATAGGAACCGTGAGGCAGTGGTTGCCATAAGGACCTGTGTTTGCACAGACTTCCATGTAGATGCCTGTAATGGTTCCGTCTTTCTTTCCAGACATCTTTACATGAACTCTCATTGGATGTCTTGTAGAGTTAGCTATGAACTCCTCTTCTCTTGTGTTTCTGTAGTAGATTGGCTTTCCGGTTACGTAGGAGGCGTAACCGACAAGGTCTTCAACAAGAATATCCTGCTTGGAGCCGTAGCCACCGCCAACTCTTGTCTTAATTACGTGAATCTTGTTCTCTGGCAGTCCAGTCACCCAACCAACTATTCTTCTTACATGGTATGGAACCTGAGTTGAGGCAATCACCACTAAGCGCCCTGCTTCCATCTTTGCAAAACAGACATGGGGCTCAAGTGGAGTGTGCTGGATCTGGCTAGTCTGGTAGGTGTGATCTACTACCGCATCTGCCTCTCTGAAAGCCTTCTCAATATCTCCAATTCCACCCTTATTCGAGGCAGCTATGTTCTTATGAATATCTGCATGAAGCGGGAACTGGTAGATAACCTTTCCTTCTCTTGGATCTCCTGCCTTGCTGTTGTACTCTTCCAGGTCCTCTGGAGCGCCACTTCTGTATTCAACTATTCCGTTGTGAACAAGTGGAGCGCCTTCAGCCATGGCCTCTTCAACTGTAAAGACAGCAGGAAGAACCTCGTAGGAGACCTTGATGAGGTCTCTGGCCTGCTCTGCGGCTTCTTTAGTTTCAGCAATAACAGCTGCAACTCTGTCTCCTACGTGGCGGACTTTGAGGTTAAACAGTCTTCTATCATGTGGGGAAGGCTCAGGGTTTCCCTGACCTGCCTGCATGTAGTGGGTGTCTGGTGTATTGTAAGCTGTGAGAATCTTTACCACGCCTTCAACCTTCTCAGCCTCAGAGGTATCAATGCTGTTGATGAATGCCGAGGCATGAGGAGAACGCAGGACGACCATGTAGCATGTATGCGGGTCTACAAAGTCCTCGACAAAGGCCTTTTCTCCGGCAACAAGCTGAGGTCCGTCTATCTTGGAAGCGGGCTTACCTACAATCTTGAGGGCCTCTCTGAAAGAAGGTGCTGGGGCTGTGGTGTACTTTCCTTTCTCCATCTTTTCTTTAGCGAGTTTTACTGCAAGATAGTAGTGTTCATAACCTGCGTCACGGATAAAAATGCCACTGAGTGCGTCTTTAATCTCTTCCTTGGAAGGATTTGGATTGTTTTCAAGAAGCCAGGTGAGAAGAAGGGCCGCGGCGGGGGCATTGTAGGCACTTTGGACTACGCCTGCGTCAATCATGGCCTGCTGGACCACAGTCAGATGCCTTGAATCAGCCAAGCCATCGGGAGTTCTGATCTCACAGCCCTCAACTTCTCCGGCAAGGACCAGGTTTGCGTAGACGGGAATTCCGTCAACAAGCACAGTGTCGCTTCCGCAGAAGCCTTCGTTGTCATCACTGTCTCTGACGGCAATGTTTCCATTAAGCTCCAGCAGCTGTCTAAGCCTCATGGAGGCGTCTACATCAAAGCTTCTGTTTTTTCCGTTGATTATACAGTTAACTCTCATTTC
>CAJOOY010000036.1 GCA_905236385.1 uncultured Spirochaetia bacterium | reverse complement strand
GGCTATTAAAATGAGATCGTAGCTCAGCTGGATAGAGCATCAGATTGCGGATCTGAGGGTCAGAAGTTCGAATCTTCCCGGTCTCAAGACAAGGGGCTGTAACAAAAGTCAGTTTTACCGGCTAGAGGGTTACAGCCCTTCTTTTTTGCCATGTTGGCACAAAATGAAAAAATGTACGAGAATATAGATTAGAGGAGCTCAGTGAGGGTAGAATGAGAAAGCTTTTTATTATTGTTGTCATGGTCACCACTCTGATTTTAAGTTCCTGCGTAGCGTGCAATGGCAAGAGTCGGATTATAGAAGACAATACAAAGGAGACCGTGGGCTTGAAGCTGTATATGAAAATTAATGAAACACCTGTTCAGGTTACATGGGAAGACAATAGTGCTGTTGAGTCTTTGAAAGACCTCTGCAAGGAAAAGAGCATAACTATCCGAATGTCCATGTACGGAGGGTTTGAGCAGGTTGGATCCATTGGAAGAAGTCTTCCGAGAGATGACAGACAGACTACCACATCAGCAGGAGATATAGTGTTGTACTCCGGTAATCAGATAGTTGTGTTTTATGGTTCCAATTCCTGGTCATACACGAGACTTGGACGTATAACGGATAAAAGCGCTTCTGAGTTGGAAGAACTGCTTGGCAGGGAAGACGTTACAATAACTATTTCCTCGTATTGATGGTTAAGAGGGTTCCTCCGGGGAATTTTTGACCAAGAGAAATATGGGATTTGAGAGTCTTGTCACCGAAGCCATTATCAAAGGAAGGGGACCATATAAACTGGGAGACAAAGAGTATCCTTTTCTTTCTGAAAATCTTTTGTGTAAACAAGGTATTTATGTAAAATTCTTGACGAAAACTTCTCACAGAAGGCGTCAAGAGACGCGTGTGTCTTGTACCCAGATGATTTAACTTCTATCGGACAAATCCTACTTCCTTCCGAGATAAGGAAATCTACCTCGTAGTAGTGGCTGGAAGTTGCGGTTTCAAATGTATGGTAGAAAAGACTGTTTCCATTTGCTGTGAGCATTTGCGCTACGACATTTTCATAAAGATAACCGAGGTTTGCTGGTAACTTGTCGCTCAAAAGCTTGTCATATATTTCATTTTCTGTGTAATCCCTGTCTTGGAACATAAGGGTTACAAACAATCCTGTGTCACACATAAACATTTTGAACTTTGTTAAATCAACATTTGAAGAAAGACCAACATTGGGGTCATTAACATTATAAGAAACAAGTACTGTTTTTGAGTCCATCATTTCTGCAATTAGGGACAGATTGTCTGCTGCTCTCGAGGTTGCTCCTAATACGCTTGTTATTTGATATCTGTGGGCATTATTGCTGAGCTGAGCAGGGATGGATTTGAACAAAAGTGCTGCACGTCCGGTAGAGTCTATTTTCATAAAATCTTCTTCATACAGGTTTAAAATATCTCTTTTTATGTCATCCACCTTGCGAAGGTTTTTTGTTGTGATGTATTCATTTATGGCTTTTGGCATTCCTCCAACTAGCATATAAAGCCGGAATAATCTGAGATACTTCCTGTTTAGGTCCTGCCCAAGGCTTTTCCTTTGGTCAAAAAATTTTTTTGTCATCGAATAGCTGACGTTGTCTCCTAAAGCCCATAAGAATTCCTCATAGTCCATTGGATACATCTGCATCTTCCGTTCTTCACTTGGAATAACTATGTCTTTTACATTTCTACGAATTGAAATTAGAGACCCTGTCTCTATGTAGTCATATCTGTGGTCTTTTACAAGGTGTTTGATTGCCTGCCTTGCAAGAGGACATTTTTGGACTTCATCAAAAATAATAAGAGACTGTCTCTCTACAAGTTCTGTTTTATACTGCGCCTGTAGTCTTAGAAAGATATAATCAAGATCAGAGATGTCTTCAAACAGAGCCGTTATTTCTTTCGGTGCAATTGAGAAATCAATAAGGATATAGCTTTTATACTCGTTTTTTCCAAACTCTTCTGCAATCGTTGACTTTCCTATTCGTCTGGCGCCCTCTATAAGCAAAGCAGTGTTTCCATCTTCTTGAGTTTTCCATTCAAGTAATTTGTTGTATATCTTTCGTTTAAACATAGCATCCTCTGGCTCTACAATAATTATTTTGCAAGAAATCCACATATTTGCAAGATTTTTTTCATAGAAAATCTGCAAATCTGCAAAATCTTTTTTATGAAAATTCTGCAAATCTGCAAAATCTTTGGCATATATAAGCTTAACGGAGAAAGACAATGGCTAATAATGATGGGCAGAAGAAAACTAGAGCGGCTGCATTTATCAGACTTCTTTACGGATTTATTGGAATTGTTGTGTCCGTGATTTCTATTGTTGCATGCATTGTGTACAGTGCACCGCTTTATCTGATAGTTGGCTTTATCTCGCTCCTAGTTCTTTCAATTCTTCTCATTGTTTCAGGGAAGAATCTGTATAAGAATCAATAACTTCAGATTACCTGTCCTCTGTATTCGCAGACGGGAAGGGAATTGAAATCATAGCCTTCAAGATCTTTGAGATAAATGTTGGTTGTTGCGCTGACATGCATCTTCAGATTTGAGTCTCCGTTGCTGCCGAAGTAGACTGCAACAACAGCATCAGCTTCTTTGATTGCTGATGTTTCGGATTTAAAGAGCTCCTCTGCCCACTGCGGAGTTCCTTCTTCGGAGTAAACACCATGGCGCATTGGACTGTAGTACTCTAGGCCTTTCTGCTTTAAAACAGACTCAACGTTGTTGCACAGGAGCAAAGTATCAGGCAACAGGCTATGGAGAGAAGCAACCATATTGACAGGTTCTTTTTCGGTGTCATTTCCAACACTCCTTGTTTTATGAATTATGAATCGCTTTGTAAGTCTTGGGAACTAAAAGATTTTTCAAATAACTTTTGTTGACCGCAGACAGTGGCGGTTATAATATTTTTATGAGCACGTTCATAAAGGGGTTTGCTCATGCCCAAGATTATTGAGAATCTGAAAGAGAGGATAATTGAAGTTTCTAAGACAATACTTGAAGAACAGGGGTACAATGCTCTGACTTCAAGAGCCATTTCTTCTCGGTGCGGGGTGGCCTCTGGAACCATCTATAACTACTTTGAATCAAAAGAAATGATAGTTGGAACCATAGTTTATGATGATTGGAAAAACGTACTGAAGGGCATTGACTGTAAGTTAGAAAAGGCCCTTTCTAAGCATGAGGGGATTTCGGTTATAGCCGAGGAGTTGGAAGGCTTCTGCGCGGATCATGAAAAGCTTTGGAGGGAGTACGCTGTCTCAAAAAGAGCAACTTCTTACTACGACAAAGGCCATAACATGCTGATTGAGGCTCTCTCAAAGAGGGTAGAAAAAGCTCTTGGGGGCTCTGATGGCGACCAGAAAGATAGAACCGCAGCAGTGCTTTCGGAGGCGCTCGTTGCACTTGCCGTACACGGCAAACATTACAGGGATTATTCGGATATCTTGGATAAGATGTTCGATACACACGGAGGAAATATATGAGTAGTTTCAAGGATCTGAGGATTGTAGATAATTTCTATCAGACATCGTTGTTCTTTCCCATGCCTACAGTGCTTATAGGGACACTGACTGAGGACGGCAAGCCGACTTTTGGCCCGTATTCTCTTGTTCAGCCTTACTATGTTGCAGGCAAAGAATACTACGCCATGCTTCTGAACTGCAGAAACTCTTCAAACACTGCACAGAACATACTCAGAAGCGGAAAGTGTACAATTAACTTTGTCACAGATGAGAAGAAAACATTTAAAAGCTTGGTTAAGCTCAGCTGGCCCGGAGACACCCCGGAAGAGAAGATGAAGAACTTTGACTTTACGTGGGAAGATGGACTTATGGCTGCTTCTGATCCTGAACATGCAGATATCTACCCAAAAGTTGTCTCAGAAGCCTTCCAGGCCTTAGAGTGCACATGGATGAGGGAGCTGGACGGAGCACAGGATGACAAGCCTGGCATGCTCGAAGGCTATCCAGGACCGTACCACAACTTCAACGGAATAATTAGCGAGTACGGAGCCATGTTTATCCTCAGAGTGGACAAAATTCTTATGAAGGAGAAGTACCACAGCGCTATTATTAACGGCGTCACAGCCAAAGACTTCCCGCCAGCCCCAGTTGACTACGGCTACAGAGACTCTAAGAACTTCTGGTTCCACAGACACAAAAGAGCCATTCCCGAACTCCTTCCTATGAGGCAGACAAGCCTCCAGAGCGTTAGGTACGCCGCAGACAGAATTGACGACACAGTCAAATTCACAGATGAAGCTCTCATGAAGCTCCTCAACGTCCCAAGAATCTTCCTGCCCACAGCTTTAAAGGGCTGTGTTAAATGGGCCAAGGAGAATGGTGTAACTCTCCTTACTGAAGAACACATGAACATAATTAACGACAAACGTGCAAAAGAAAAGAACAAATAAGAGAGGAGAAGAAGGATGAAAGTTATTCTCGCCGGTGCATTCGGCAATCTTGGCAGTTATATTTTAGCCAGTCTCTGCAAGGCCGGTCATGAAGTTATTGCAGCTGATATGGTGGAAAAGAAGGTCTCTGGAACAGAAGGAAAGTACAGGTTTGTAAAAATAGACGCAACAAACCCGGAAACCCTGAAAGGACTGTGTGAGGGTGGAGATTTAGTAATCACAACCATGGGCCTTACAGGTTCTTCTACTCGTGTAACAAACTATGACATTGATCTAAACGGAAACCTGAACCTCCTCAACGAGGCCAAGGCTTCAAAAGTCCCTCACTTTGTATACATTTCTGTAATCAGGGCAGACAGTGCCCCGAAGGTGCCCATGCTTCACGCAAAGGCTCTCTTTGAGGAAGAGTTGAAAAAGAGTGGTCTTTCCTATCTGATTTTCAGACCAACAGGCTACTTCTACGATATAGCAAAGGTCTTCTGGCCCATGGTCACAAAGGGAGAAGTAACACTCTTGGGCAAGAAAGACTACAAGTGTAATGTTGTTGACTGCCCAGACTTTGCTGACTTCATTGTCAGCCACATGACAGACAAGAATGTAACATACAATATTGGTGGAAAAGAGAGCTACACATACGAAGAAATAGCTCGCATGTTCTTCGCTGCCGCTGGAAAAGAGCCAGTGATTAAGAGAGCTCCCGTCTTCCTGTTTGATGTGCTGGCCTTTGCTGCAAAGCGCAAGAAGAACGGAAAAGAAGCTGTTATCCGTTTCTCCAAGTGGACGCTCACTCACGACCTGGTCGGAGACACAGTGGTTCCTGGACAGTCCTTCAAAGAGTACATAGAAGGAAAGAGTTACCTTGCAATTATGAATGAGAAGAGACTGGGGGAGAGTAAATGAACGGAATGCTTCTAAATTTTCTTGTTGCCCTTTTAATCTGCACAATCGGCTTTAAAAAGTACGTCTATTTTCTCAGTGTGGGCTATGGGCTGTCAGTTGCAGCCATTGGACTTGAGATGCTGATTAAGTACCTCTTTGTAAGACAGATAACGCTTCCGTGGTACGTAATTGTCCAGCTACTTCTCTTTATGGTTTACGGAATAAGGCTTGGAGGCTTTTTGCTTATCAGAGAGATAAAGAACGCTTCCTATAGAAAAACCCTTGCAGAAGCCACAAAGACAAAGAGTGGCTCCAGTGACAAACTCCCCATGCCGGTCATGATTTGTATGTGGATTTTTGTTGCTGCTCTGTACATGATTCAGACAAGCCCAGTTTACTACCGCATAGAGAACACTCAGCTTCTGCCACCAGCAGAGCTAGATACCTGCGCTTTAGTTGGCATAATTATCTCTGTTCTGGGAATTGCCTTTGAGGCTATTTCTGACAAGCAGAAGAGTGCAGCCAAGGCTATTAACCCAAAGAGGTTCTGCGACACAGGACTTTTCAAAATCTGCCGTTGTCCGAACTACTTTGGAGAGATTCTCTTCTGGACAGGCGTTCTTGTTGGTTCTCTGAACATACTGAACACTTGGTATCAGTGGGTACTTGCAATCTTTGGATATATAGCAATTGTCTATATCATGCTCAACGGAGCAAAGCGCCTTGAAAAGAGACAGCTTAACAGTTACGGGAAAGACCCGGAGTTTATGAAATATGTTCAGAGCACTCCAATTATTTTCCCGCTTATCCCTCTCTACAGTCTGAAAGACTCAAAGATAATCAAGTGAGGTTTTTATGAACGGAATAACAGTACCAATGGCAATTGTGGACTTTATCCCTGTTGTCCTATTCTTTATTGCAGCAGTAATCCTTCAAAGGGATCTGTATAACAAAATGGTCAAGGGTGCATATTCTCTCTTGGCCGCTGGCTCAATCATGGTTCTTCTCGGTGGGTTCTACAAAGCCCTCTGGAAGGCTCTTTATGCTCTTAAGGTCTGTGACTTTGTAGCTCTGGATCAGGCCTTCTTCCCCCTGCAGGGACCGGGGTTTATCCTCATCTGCATGGCCTTGGCTTTTGTGAACCTGGGAAGTGTTAAAAAATCTTCTTCCAGCATGACTGCAAGGTCTTCTGTTCCTATTCTCGGAATAGTTCTTCCTTACACAAGCAACATTATTTTTATTATTATGCAGGTTATTGGCTACGGTGGAATCTGTTTCTTCCTTGCAAGAATAGCAAAGAAAATGAAGGTTCGTTCTGCAGTAGTGCTCTTCATTCTTGCCTTTGTATTTGTTCTAGCCATGGGCTATCTTGGAGCAAAGTTTGATGACTCTTCTTCCATGCACTGGATTGCTCAGCTAACAAACATAATCGGCCAGGGAAGTCTGTTCCTGGGCGTTTACAAACTACATAAGGCAGGACTTGGGAAATGAGCCTTGAGAATCTAATTTCAACAGTTCAGAAATACTTTGAGTTGAAAGAGCTTGACTGCGGAGAGTTTTCCGCAGTCAAGGCTGGGCTTGTCAACTACCCATCACCTAAAGGTAATGGGCTTGTAACTGCCCAGTCGTAGTAACGGCTTATGCCTCCGACCTTTGACCCCAATAG
>CAJOOY010000035.1 GCA_905236385.1 uncultured Spirochaetia bacterium | reverse complement strand
TGATCCCTCCCGAAACGCGCTTCTCGTAATCCGCGGGAGTCGCGGAGAAGAAGACGAGCTGATTTATCATCTTTTCCCATTCCTCGAATTTGAGCGGCCTGTTGTCCAGAGCGGACGGAAGCCTGAAACCGTAGTTTACAAGGTTTTCCTTTCTGCTGCGGTCTCCTTCGTACATGGCCCCGACCTGAGGAAGAGTGACATGGCTTTCATCTATGAAGGTCAGAAAATCCGGCTGAAAGTAATCCAGAAGCACCGCCGGTCTTTCACCCGGGGCTCTGTTTCCAAGAGGCCTTGAGTAGTTCTCTATCCCTGAGCAGTAGCCTATCTCCTGAAGCATGTCCAGATCATACTCAACGCGGGACTTGATTCTTTCTGCCTCAACAGGGCGTCCTGTGTTGGTGAAAAGCTCCCACTGCTCCTGCATCTCGTCTCTTATTCTATCTAGGGCAGCAAGAATCTGCTCTTTTGGGATAACAAACTGCTTGGCCGGGTAGAGCGTAAAGGTCTGCTCCTTATCCATCTGTTCCCCTGTAAGTGGATCAAACCACCTGATGCTTTCAACAGTATCCCAATCTAGGGTTATTCTCACCGCGCTTTCTACATACGGAGGCCAAATATCTATTACATCTCCATGAACGCGGAAGGTGCCATGGCTGAGAATATAGTCGTTTCTCTCGTACTGCATTCTGGTCATCTGCTCCAGTTCTGCTACGTGGTCAAAGAACATGCCTGTTTTAAAAACATGGGTCATATCTCTAAGGGAGACTGGGTTTGCCAGACCATAGATGCAGGAGACTGTTGCAACAACTATCACATCCCGCCTCTCCATGAGGCTGAAAGAAGCACTTAGGCGCATACGGTCTATCTCTTCATTCACATCTGCATCTTTTTCAATATACAAATCCTTGCCCGGAACATAGGCCTCCGGCTGGTAGTAATCGTAGGTTGAGACAAAGTACTCTACTCTGTTTTCAGGAAAGAAGGATTTAAACTCACGGTACAACTGGGCAGCAAGAGTTTTGTTATGAGAGAGAATCAGAGTCGGACGCTGAACCTTCTCTATAATCTTGGCCATGGTGTAGGTCTTTCCGCTTCCGGTTACTCCCTTCAGGGTTTGGAACCTGTCTCCTGCCAAAACACCAGCGGAGAGAGCATCTATGGCCTGCTGCTGGTCTCCTGAGGTCTCAAACGGAGCATGAACAACAAACGGCTTATCCATCCACTGGACTGAGCCATGGACGTTTTTGACAACCTCCCCGCCCCAAGAAACATCCGGTTTTGCAGTCTCACTCATTATCTGTTCATCCATCCAATATTCTCGGAGGTACGCTCCACAAGAACGACCTTGAGCGTCATATCTGTTCCGTTACGGTTGATTCCCACCGTGACGGTGTCTCCGGGTCTGGTATTTCCAAGGGCCGTGTAGAGGTCTGAATACTCGGCAACCTGAATATTGTTAATAGAAGTGATCACGTCTCCGCCAAGATAGATTATTGAGTCCCCGTACAGAACCTGCCTGCTTCCGCCCCTCAGGCCCGCCTGCTCTGCCTTGCCACCTGCAACCACCTGGCTGATGAGAATTCCACTTGAAACCGAAAGCCCTGCGTAGTCAACAATCTGCTTAGAAAGCTGTACAGGTACAATATCCAACCAGCCTCTGTTGACTTTTCCGTATTTTATCAAATCCTGTGCCGATGCATACGCAGTGTTGGAAGCTACCGCAAAGTTAAGTCCCTGGCTCACTCCTGTATCTGAATAGATAGAAGAGTTAATTCCAATTACATAGCCACTTGAGTTTAGCAGTGGTCCACCTGAGTTTCCCGGATTGATTGCTGCGTCTGTCTGAATCATCCCAAGTAAGAGGTTTCCTTCCTCATCTCTGATTGAACGGCTGAGGCCTGAGATAATTCCGGAAGAGAGGGTCCTGTCGTAGCCAAACGGGTTACCTATGGCCAGAACCTTCTGTCCAACAACAAGACTGTCCGAATCCCCAAAAGTAAGGTAATCAAAGACTTTTCCGTCTTCTGCCTCAACTTTAATTACGGCAATATCATTCTCCGGGTCTTCCCCAATCAGCACAGCACTGTACTGCGTCCCATCCGAAGCAGTTACAAGAATAGACTCCGCTGAATCAATTACGTGCTCACTGGTGATTATGTACCCGTCTTCAGTGATAAAGAATCCGGAGCCCACACCGGAAGTGGGAATAACATCCAGAAAGGAAGAGACTCCTGAGAAAGACGTATTTATGTAAACAACAGCCTTGCTGCATTTTTCAAAGACAGCGTTGTTCTGTATCTCATCGGCACTGTACGTCCATTCCTGAGTGCTTCCCTGAAAAAGCGTCAATCCTTCGGATGAGTAGAAAATATCATTTACCGAGACTCCTGCCAGCTCCAGCAGTCCTCTCTCTCCATACTCTGAAATAACTTCTATCATGGCAGTTCTCAGATCCTGAGCCCTCTTACGCTGCTCAATTGATCTTGTCCACAAGACAAGAAGAACAGCTATTATGAGCACCAGTACAACCGCAACCGAGATGATAATGATTTTTCCGGCTTTTTTAGGGATTTTCATAGTACGAATTCTACAGAATAATCAGGGAACAATTCAAGGAGAGACTCACTGCCCTCCGGGCCTAGCAGAAAGCACGAGGTACTGAGTGCATCACAGATAACTCCAAGTGGGCCAGTAACCGTTGCTGAAAGAACTTCTCCTTCTGCCGGGTATCCTGTGTAAGGGTTTAGAATATGGCCGTAGAGAACCCCATCTACTTCAAAAGACCTCTCATAGATTCCGCTGGTTACAACGCACAGATCATGAACTTTTACAACTTTTACATAGTCTGCCCTGTCTGATAGCGGGTCACGGATTCCTATGGAGAAAAGAGTCTTCATGAAAGAAAGTGGACCTGTTTTTTTATAGCCAATTGTGCAAACATTTCCCCCAAAATTAATAATGGCGGACTTAACACCGTTTTCTTTGAGAATCCTCGCCGCCTCATCAGAGGCGTAGCCTTTGCCAATGGCTCCAAAGTCATATTTTCTCTCTGCCAAGGCACCTCTGATTTCTTCCTCCGTGGGCACTCTCTCATCCCCTGTCCCTATTCCCCACTTTTCAATAAGACTTCCAAGATACGGACTGAAAAGCCCATCTGTGAGGGCGTAGAACTCTTCTGCCACTCTTATCATGTAGGCCGTATCCGTATCTATTTCAACCCTCTCACCGCGGTTTAAGGCTGAGACTGTAGAGTTCTCATCTGTGCGGCTTATGTGTTTTTCTATCTCAGTCATCCTAAGCCAGAGTTTTTCAAAAACCTCATCCATGTTCTCAGGGCCCTGATAGACAGTTATGGTGCAGAAAGTGTTGAAACAGAATCTTTGACTAGTGGCTGTTTTAACACTGCATGATGAAAAAAAGAGAATGAAGCTTAAAAGGAATAGAAACAGGAGCTTTTTAGGCAGTAATTTCATTGTCAAACGGTGGACAGCACCCTTCTCTTGTACAGTTGTAGGCTGCACACTCGCCGGCAAAAGCGGCTGCAAGTCTCATATCTGTTTCGGAGACTCTGAAGTCTTCAAATTTATTACGTCTGTCCAGCCAAGCTAGAACTGCCCCGTTAAAGACGTCTCCACAACCTATGGTATCTACCGTTTTGTGCCAAGGTTTTACAGCAGGGCAATCAACTCTTTTACCCCTACTGTACCAAGAGCTTCCCTTGTCTCCGTGGGTTACTATAAGAATGTTCTTACACTTTTTAGCCAGCTCTTCTGCACTCTTACCCCAGTAGGAGAGATCATCATCACTGACTTTCACTATATCTGAACGGGAAGCGGCCTTATCAAGGGCCTTTCTGTACTCTTCAGGGTTGTCTATAAGGTTCTCTCTTATGTTTGGGTCAAAGAATCTTATTAAGCTCTTTCTGCCCTCAAGGAAGGACTCAAGCTCGTTTCTCACCTTGGCATCCGTGTAGGAGACTGAGCCGTAGAATACGCAGTTTATGTCAGAGTTTGAGGAAAACGCTTCTTCAAGCTTTTCTGCTGTTATGGAGAAGGCACTTGTTCCCTGCCAGTCAAACTCGTAGGAGTTGACAGCTCCATGAGAGACAGCATTTGTTGTCATGGTTGGAGCCCTGTCGTTACAGAAAACAGGGTCAAAGATAATATTGTTATCTATCATGTGATTAAGAATCCTGTTCCCATATTTGTCGGAAGAGATTCCTCCGAGGAAACAGGAAGGAGAGCCAAGTCTCGCTACTGCCAAGGCAGTATTGAGAGGGCACCCTCCAACAAAGAACTCATTTTCTTTAATATCTATCAAAGCTTCGCCAATTGAAACAATCATGACCTAAGTGTATCATATGTCGGTAAAATACCAAAGGGTCCCTTTGGAAGGACATTCGGAGGAAAAATGGCTGATAATTTTATTGAAAAAATCATTGAAGATGATCTTGAAGCAGGGAGAGTTCCTGGTAATACAATCGTTACAAGATTCCCACCTGAGCCAAACGGCTACCTACATATAGGACATATTAAGAGCATATGCCTTAACTTTGGCTTAGCCGCCAAGTACGGCGGACGCTGCCACCTGCGTTTAGATGACACCAACCCGGCTAAAGAAGACATGGAGTATATTGACTCAATTAAGAGTGATATTAGATGGCTCGGTTTTGACTGGGGAGATAACGAATACTACGCTTCTGATTACTACGATCAGCTTCATGAGATAGCTATAGACTTAATTAAAAAGGGCCTTGCCTATGTTGACAGTCAGACTCCTGAAGAGGTCCGCATAAACCGCGGCACACTCACAGAGCCTGGAAAGAACAGCCCGGACAGGGACAGAAGTATAGAGGAGAACCTCAGACTCTTCAAGGAGATGGGTGAAGGCAAGCATCCTGAAGGCAAATATCTATTAAGAGCAAAGCTGGACATGGCTTCCCCGAACATAAACATGAGAGACCCTGCCCTCTACAGAATCAAATTTGCCGAGCATCCCAGAACGGGCAACAAGTGGTGTGTATACCCGATGTACGACTTCACTCACCCAATCAGTGATGCTATTGAAGGAATTACCCACAGTATCTGTACCCTTGAGTTTGAAGACCACAGACCGGCATACGACTGGGCCTGCTCTATTGACAATATTGACCATGCCCCTCACCAGTACGAGTTTGCCAGGCTTAACATAAACTACCTTGTCATGAGTAAGAGAAAGCTTCTGCAACTGGTCAACATGGGAATAGTTTCCGGCTGGGACGATCCGAGAATGCCCACTATCAGTGGAATCAGAAGAAGAGGCTACTCTCCTGAGTCCATGAAGGATTTTGTCAGCAGGGTTGGAGTTGCCAAGGTTGAATCCGTGGTTGACTACTCTCTCATGGAGTTCTGTGTCAGAGAAGATCTGAACAAGAGAGCCAGGCGCGTCATGGCAGTACTGGATCCGATTAAGCTTGTCATAGACAACTACCCTGAGGATTTGACAGAGTACTTTGAGGCTGAGAATAATCCTGAAGACCCAACTGCTGGTAAGAGAAGCCTACCTTTCACTAAAGAGCTTTACATAGAACGCGAAGACTTCATGGAAGATCCACCTAAAGGCTACCACCGCCTCTTCATTGGAAACGAGATTCGTCTCAAGGGCGCCTACTATGTAACAGCTGTTAGCTGTGAGAAGGATAGTGAAGGAAAAGTTACTGTTGTTCACTGTACCTATGACCCTGAGTCTAAGGGTGGTGAGACACCGGATGGGAGAAAGGTTAAGGGAACAAGCCACTGGGTAAGCGCTAAGCACGCCATCTCTGGAGAAATCCGCCTGTACGACAAGCTCTTTAAGACTGAGTACCCAGGAGCAGACACAGGAAACTACCTTGATGATCTTAATCCGGAGAGCCTTGTGGTTATAAAAGATGCAAAGCTTGAACCAGGTCTGTCAGACGCAAAGCCGGGTGATTACCTGCAGTTCATGAGGAGCGGATACTTCACACCTGACTACGACAGTACAAAGGACCATCTGATTTTCAACAGAACTGTCACACTGAAAGACAGCTGGTCAAAACAGATGGCTAAAAACAAATAATAATTAAGGGCTGAAGCAAATCATGTTTCAGCCCTTTTATTATGCCTTTTTCACTAAGCGCACTAAAATACTAGCTTATTTAAACTTCTTAATTATAGCCTCAAGTTCTTTAAACTTCTCATCCAGCAGCTCTTTGCTCTTAGCTTCTACTACTAAGCGAAGATACGGCTCAGTGTTTGATTTGCGGACATTGAACCACCATGTGGGGAACTCTATCCTGTAGCCGTCAAAATCCAGGATCTTGTCCGGTTTTCTTGTTTTGTATTCATCATACAGAGCCTTCATGGCCTCATCTTTCTGTTCAAGCTTGAAGTTGACTTCTCCGCTGTTGGCGTAGACAATTATCTCATCCAGAAGCTGTCCAAGAGTTTTGCCTTCCTTCTTCAAGCTTGCTACTGTCTGAAGAACGAGAAGAGAAGCAAGAATACCGCTGTCACAGTTATGGAAATCCCTGAAGTAATAATGACCGGCAAGCTCTCCGCCGAAGATGCATTGTTTTTCCCTTATTTTCATCTTTGCATAGGCATGACCGACTTTCCAAGTGATTATCTCCGTTGCACCCTTTTTCTTCAGATACTCAGAAGTTGAACGGGAAGTTCTTATATCTACAAGAACTGGGCCCTTCTCTTTTTCCAGATAGTAGGCTCCGATTACTGCTGTAATATTGTCAGGCTGCAGGAAGCGACCACGGTCATCTATGAACATGACTCTGTCGGCGTCTCCATCATAAATAACACCAACATCTGACTTGTTCTTAAGTACTGCTTCTTTAATCTGAGCGCAGTTCTCTTCCTCTAGTGGGTTTGGCTCGTGGCCTGGGAAGGTGCCATCCAGTGTGTCATTAATATACTTTGCATGGTCCCCAAAAAGCTCTTTAACATAGAGGTTACTCATGCCGTTTGAACAGTCAACAGAAATGTTCAGATTCTCTAGATCCGGCAGGAACTGCTTGAGGTAGCTCAGATATGCTTCATGAATATCTTTCTGAACAATCTTTCCTCTCTTCTCTGGAACAACCGGTTCAACCACTCCTTCTGAGCAGAGTCTCTCTAAATCTTTAAGGCCTGAATCTCCGCCAACTGGTACAGCACCGGAACGAGAAATCTTCATGCCGTTGTATTCTTTTGGATTATGGCTTGCAGTTATCTGAACAGATGCTCCTGCCTTCAGGTACACTGTTGCAAAATAGACCATAGGAGTTGTTGAGAGGCCAATATCCCAAACATCTACTCCTCTATCATTAATACCCTTACAAAGGTTGTCATGAATTTCATCACTAGTAAGTCGAATATCACGTCCTACAACTACAAAGTCACATGGAAGTAACTGGGGAAGGAAATACCCAACCCTGTAAGCAGTTTCCTTGTTTAGATCTTTGTTGTAGATACCTCTGATATCATAGGCCTTGAATGCTCCCATTTTTTTCTCCTTATCTGTCAGTCAAAAAAATCTTTTTCTACCAGTTGGAAGAACTTTACTGTTGAGTCCTTGAACTGAACCATCAAAACTGTATCC
>CAJOOY010000034.1 GCA_905236385.1 uncultured Spirochaetia bacterium | reverse complement strand
TTTTGTCGAATGCAGTCAACAATTTCTTGTGTCTAGCTCTCATTACAGCCTGGTTGAAATTATTTTTGTGTAAAAAAATATAGGGTGTCTAAGCAGACACCCCATACTAGGAATAGCTTTATTTCAAGCTTTTCTGGGTAATGGAAAGTATTTTCCGGATGATAAATCCTCATACTTTTTCTCACGAAATCTTTGGAGATTTCAAAAGATCCCAAAAAACAGCTTGCATCATTTACTGACGTTACTCGGCGATAGCTGCCTGAGCAGCAGCCAGACGTGCAATAGGAACTCTAAGCGGTGAACATGAAACATAATTCAGTCCAACCTGCTGACAGAAAGCAATTGTCTTCGGATCTCCTCCGTGCTCACCACAGATACCAAGTCTGATTTCCGGTCTTACAGATCTTCCGAGCTTTGCAGCCATTGAAAGAATCTTACCGACACCTTCAGTATCTATTGTCTGGAACGGATCGTATTCATAGAACTGCTTGTCAGTATCTCCAACATAGTGAGAGAGGAATCTGCCTGAGTCATCACGGCTGAATCCACAGGTCATCTGAGTAAGGTCATTTGTACCGAAGCTGAAGAACTGAGCTTCCTTTGCAATCTCATCTGCTGTAATTGCAGCTCTAGGAACCTCAATCATGGTACCAATCTCGTAAGGAACTGTAGTCTTCTTCTCAGCAAAGATCTGCTTAATAACTGCTTCTGCATGTTCTTTACAGAAATTGAATTCCTTGTAGTGACCTACGAGAGGAATCATAATTTCCGGATAGACCTTGATTCCCTTGGACTGGACATTGATTGCAGCCTCAATAATTGCTCTGACCTGCATCTTGAGAATCTCAGGATAGATGATAGCAAGACGGCAGCCTCTGAAACCGAGCATTGGGTTGAACTCGTGAAGAGAAGCACACTTCTGAGCAATCTCTTCAACTGAAATACCAAGCTTGAGTGAAAGCTCATGTCTTGTCGTAGAGTCATTCGGAAGGAATTCATGTAGAGGAGGATCAAGAAGTCTGATGTTTGCTGGAAGTCCCTTAAGCTCTGTGAACATGGCTTCAAAGTCTTCTCTCTGCATTGGAAGAATCTCAGCAAGAGCATCTTCTCTTTCTCTTGTATTATTGGCAAGAATCATCTTTCTCATGTTGATGATTCTTGTACCGCCGAAGAACATGTGCTCTGTTCTGCAGAGACCAATACCTTCAGCACCAAGAAGAACTGCTCTGTGAGTATCTGCAGGAGTATCAGCGTTTGTTCTGACTCCCATGGTCTTAATATCATCAACGTAGCTCATGAACTTCTTGTAGTTCTGGAAAAGATTTGAATCACTTTCCTTCATGTGACCGTCAAGAACCTGAAGAATCTCAGAATCCTTAACATCTATCTTTGCAGCATAGACAGCACCTGAGAAACCATCAATTGAGATGAAGTCTCCTTCTTTAACAATTGTGCCGTTTACTTCAAAGTATTTCTTTCCGAAGTTGACAATAATCTCACCTGCTCCGGAAACACATGGGCAACCCATACCTCTGGCAACAACAGCAGCGTGGCTTGTCATACCACCACGGCAGGTAACAACACCCTTAGAAACAGCCATTCCGCCAATATCCTCAGGAGATGTTTCTGTTCTAACAAGAATAACATCCTTACCAAGCTTAGCCTGCTCTTCAGCGTCTTCTGCTGAGAAGTAAACCTGTCCGCAAGCTCCACCAGGAGAAGCGTTCAAACCTGTTGTGATAGGCTTGATACCATTCTTCTTAATCTGTGCCTGGTCAAGGATAGGAGCAAAGAGCTTATTGAACTCTGAAGCAGGAACACGGCTTACAGCTGTCTTCTTGTCAACCAGACCTTCTTCAACCATTTCAACCTGGCTTCTGAGCCAGCTGAAGATTGTTCTCTTTCCACTTCTTGTCTGAAGCATGAAGAGCTTGCCTTCCTGGATGGTGAACTCCATATCCTGCATATCATGATAATGCTTCTCGAGTGTTTCTCTGATTCCACAGAGCTGGTTGTAAACGCCTTCGTTTACCTTTCTGAGTGTTTCAATTGACTGAGGTGTTCTGATACCTGCAACAACGTCTTCACCCTGAGCATTCATAAGGTATTCACCGTAGAAATGGTTATCTCCGGTGGATGGATCTCTTGTGAAAGCAACACCGGTTCCGGAAGTCTCGCCCATGTTACCGAAAACCATTGACTGAACGTTAACAGCTGTTCCGAGAAGACCACGAATATCATTCATCTGTCTGTACTTAATAGCTCTGTCGTTGTTCCAAGAACCGAAGACAGCATTTATAGCCTTGAAAAGCTGCTCATAAGGATCTGTTGGGAACTCTTCTCCAGTGTGGCGCTTGTAGATTCTCTTGTAGCGCTTCACAAGGTTCTGAAGGTGCTCTGTTGTAAGCTCATAGTCCCATGTAAGACCTTCTTCATCCTTAACATCCTGGATGGCTTCCTCAAACTTAGCATGAGGAACGCCCATGACAACATCTCCGAACATCTGGATGAAACGTCTGTAGCTGTCCCATGCAAAACGCTCGTTGTTTGTCTTTTTAGCCATAGCATCAACAGTGGTTGGATTAAGACCAAGGTTGAGAACTGTATCCATCATTCCTGGCATTGACTGTGCAGCACCGCTTCTGACTGAGACAAGAAGAGGATTGACAGGATCTCCAAGAGAAGCACCCATAGTCTTCTCAAGCTGCTTGAGGTTGAGAAGTACCTCTTCTTTCATTCCATCAGGATACTGACCATCATGCTTTGTAAAATAATCACAAGCATAGGTACTGATTGTGAATCCGGGAGGAACAGGAAGTCCAATACTGGTCATCTCAGCAAGGTTTGCACCCTTACCTCCAAGGACATCCTTCATGTTGGCAGTTCCTTCGGCTCTTCCGTTGCCAAAGAAATAAACCCATTTAGTTACTTTTTTTTCCATTTGATTTCCCTTAGAAAATTAATAATTTTTTAGCAATATAAAGAACGTACCAATTCTCTTTGAAAATCAAACTAATGTCAATGTAAAACTACAATTAAGAGGCCATATAAGCCCTTAAATCCTGCACTTCATCTATCTGTTTCATGGATGTAAGAACTTTTTTCTCAATCTGTCTGATTCTTTCCTTGGTTACCCCGTAGAGTGAGCCAATTTCCTGAAGACTCATGGGTTCTGTGTTATGAAGGCCAAAACGTCTGATAATTATATCTCTCTCCTTATCATCAAAGGATGAGAGCGCCTTATCTATGGCTTCTGTGAGTGTCTGCTCCATAACTGAATCTTCTGGGTTGTCATCAGTGCTCTGGATAACATCTCCAAGAGATGAGTCTTCATCATCATTAATAGGAGTATCAAGACTGGTTACATCTATTCCATATATATCTGCATCTTTAATTTTGTTTGCAGGAAGCCTGACCATTCTGGACTTCTCGTTCAGTGCCTTAAGAATGGACTGTCTGATCCACCAGATGGCGTAGCTTATGAAGTGGTTTCCTGTTTCAGGTTCAAACTTATCTATAGCAATGAGTAAACCCAAGTTTCCTTCACTGATTAAATCTTCAAGTGGAAGTCCCCTTCCCTGAAACTGTTTAGCAACACTGATTACAAATCTTGAGTTTGATTCAACGAGTTTTTCTCTAGCTAGAGAGTCTCCGTTTTTAGCCTTGAGAGCCAGTTCATACTCCTGCTCACGTGTCAGAAGGGGAATTCTCTCAACTTCCTTGAGGTATGTTGTAAGAGAGCTTTGTTCGTTGTCAATCAAATAATTTACATTGTTCATGTCAAACATCAAGCAAGGTTCGTGCCAAATTCAAAAAACATGCATTTAAAGACCTTAAAACACAACCAAAAACAATGAACAGTTAAATTAAGAGTGTCAAAATGATACTGTAGTCAAAAAAACAATTAAAAATGCGTCAATTTGACCCTAAAAAGTCTATTGGGATAGATTTGAAGATGGATTCAGGGTCAGAAAGACCACAACAAGAGGGTCCACACCACTCTTCAAGGTCCTGCCAGACATTGAAAATCATGTGATAGGCATGAATGGAATCTTCAAGATTTATGCTGCAATTAGCATGCGAGAGAAGATAAATGGCCATCTGGATATGATAAAACCTATCCCAGGCCGGATCATTGTTCCTGTCATCTGCAACTGCAAGAACAAGATCACTGTATTCGCATATAAGTCTTGGTATGGTTCCCTTCATGAAACTAAGTTACTAAAACAAATATAAACCGTCAAATTTAATTAATATAAAACAGAAATCAAATGAACCAAAATAATAAGAATGCCGCCCCACTCCAAATGAGCAAGGCGGCTAATGTTGAATCAACAAATCAAAGAATAATCATATACAGTTCTTACTGTTTATCCTCAACATCCCATCCTGAAGGAATACCATAGGAACCACTTTCCCAGCTATTCATAGCAGAAGCTTTTGTAAAGGTTCCTGAAGGTGAAACACCTTTAAGCCAATCAGTTGTACAGTAACCTGCTGAGATATCTGTTGCAAGACAAGTGACTGAAATCAGACTTGCACAGTCAGAGAACATACCTTCATAGCAAGAATGAGCCAATGTAGTTGCTGGCAGTTCTGGAGCCTTAGTCAGACCAATACAGTTATAGAACATATAGGCATAGCAATAATTAGCCAATGTTGTTGCTGGCAGTTCTGGAGCCTTAGTCAGACCTGTACAGCCATAGAACATATTTAAATAGCAAGATTCAGCCAATGTAGTTGCTGGCAATTCAGGAGCCACTTCCAGACTTGTACAGCCAGAGAACATATCTTCATAGCAAGATTCAGCCAATGTAGTTGCTGGCAGAACCAGCTTCTTTGTTTCATGATTCTTTATATGTGTATTATTTAAAAATAATCCTAAAAAAGCCCCTTTTACTGTTATTTCAGTATTAGTAGCAAAGTTATCAGGATCAAGAAGACTCATCACATTGCCATATACATAGCAATCAGAAGTACAGTTGATCTTAAGATAGCTTGAATTTGACTGCTCTGCAGCCTCAGCATAAAGTCTAACTATATCATTTGCTTTAACATCTATACTGTCTGGAGCATTTGTTTTTGCTCCACCATTGATAGAATACTGCAGGCTGTCTCTGAGATTAATAAATGAAAGTTCGCCATCAGCAGTGAATTCAAGAGTCAGAGGGACTGTTGTATAATCAATTGTTTGAGTTTCAGTATCCATAAGTTCGGAAAATACCTGTCCATCACAACTGGATGCAAGTAAAAGCAAGACTATGGAAATAAGGATAATAGATATCTTTTTCATGTTTTCCTTCCTTTTCAGAATTTGTAGCTTATGCCTAGAACAGGCAGAATTCTGTAGTTGACATAGTTGGCTGACTCATCTTTTGCAAATCCGAATGTTCCTCTGCATCCAAGAGACAGTTCAAGACTGTCGCTGATGGCATAGGAAACGTCCAGTGCTGATCTGAGAGTGACTGTCTCTGAAGCTTTGGAAATATAAATCAGAGTGTCTGTTCCAACTCCTGCATTTGCAGAACAGGAGAGCTTGTCATTGAAATCATACCTGTATCCCAGACCGGCAAAGGCAAGAATGTTTGTAAAAGCAGGTCTGTCATCTTTCATGATAAACGTATTCCATCCGAGACCCATTTCAGCATAAAAGCCTTTTTCAATGCCCAGCTGATAAGAAGCTTCAAGACCTATTCCATATTTGGAAGAAAAAGGATTCTCATTATCTGCTGAAGATGTTGTAATCTGCCATCCGTAAGGAACAACAGAAACCTTTACCGCATTTCCGGAAGCATAAACTGCACTGAGGCAGACAAAAGCAACCAGAACAAGGATTAAAGATTTTTTCATAAATAAACTCCAGAAAAAAATATTATTTAGGATATTATATTTTTTTTAAAGTGAGAAAAACAAGGTTGATTATTAAATTATGAAAAAAAAGAGCTGCAAACGCAGCCCTGTTTGTGAAAATTAGTTCTGATCAGCAGATAACAGCCAGAACATCTTTAAGCTCAAGAATCAGATAATCTTCTGAATCAAGCTTAAGAGCTGTGCCGGCATATTTATCATGGAGAATCTTATCTCCTTTTTTTACAGTCTTGACCTCCGGTCCTACTTCCTCTACAAAAGCGAACTGGGTCTTTTCCTGAGAAGTCTGAGGAATAAAAAGACCGCTTGCTGTCTTCTCTTCGGCTTTTTCAACCTTGACAAGAACTCTTTCACCTAGTGGTTTAATAGTCATAGTTCACACTCCTACGCAAATATAACTTCATTAGCCTTTTTCGGCAAGTAATTCACTTATTACTCTTGAGGCAAGATGCCATTTCATAGATGTTAGTCCGTTTTTTGGATAGAAGACCCTGCAGTGATCAAACCTGTATGGCAGTTCAAAGTGTAGTCCTACCTTTAAAGTGGCCAGGTAAACCTGAGACAAATCATCGTGCTCTTCCACAGATTTCCCATCAAATGTTCCCTTATAGTCCCAACCTGTGTGAGACAGTGTCATTTTTCCCTTCCCCACTTTTACATAATTGTTAATCCCGCTTTTATCTATGGCATATTCAACTTCATCTTCCAACTTAAAATCCGGTTTCTCAATCTCTTTTCTAAGCTCTTCTTTCTGCCAGTCATACCATTGAATATAGTTATCAAAATACTGTTTTTCCCCATTCCATTTGAAACGGAAATCTATTCCTATATGTGCCTTAGACCCGCACTGGGTGCATTCAACAGTATTCTCATATGTCTTTAGGGTAAATTCACTTTTGCAGCAAGGACATTTGTAGAACATGGTCTCAAAACCTTCAGCAAGATTCTTGTCTTTTGAAGAGATAGCGTTCAGACTCTGATAATCGAACTCATTATAAGAAAGAGAATTAATAATTCTGTTCATAATCGTATCTACAGAAAGTTTTCCGCACTCTTCCTCACTGATAATCTTCTTTGTAGTTACTGTTACATGGGTTCTGTGAAGCTTTCTGGTCCATTTTGCCATGCCAAGACCTGTACCTTCTATTCTGGAGGCATAGACAGGAACACGGAACATACGGATCATTTTTGCTATGGAAGGAGAGATAGGGCCCAACTTGCCGTTTGCAAAGATTGTTCCTTCAGGTGCAATGTAAATCATGCCCTTGTTTTCCTTGAGAACGTACTGCATCTTTCTGAATGACTTGAGGTCAGTGGCAAACTGATACTTCGGGATGACACCTATCACCTTCAGCCAGAAGGCAAACTTCTTGAAGGTAAACCAATGATAGGTACCAAGAAAGTTGATTCTTCTTGGATAGGCCGACACAGCTATTATCTTGTAATCAGCATTTGAAGCATGGTTACTGACAATTACCGCTGGTCCTTTGGGTTTATCCCCTTTGATCCTTAGATGACAGAAAAGCTTACAATAAACAGAAAAATAGATGCCAGCTAAAAAGTATAAAAAAACGTTTGGACGCCTTTGATAAGTATCAGAGTGTTTGTCATTTGTCATGGGAAAAGTTTAACACAATTAATAGAGAAATTGTTCAATATAATCACTTATATTTGCCAGCCTGCAATCCGGGTGGTAGCTTTCCGGCAGATTTGAAAGCATGTACGGCCCGTAGCCCTTGCTAGATATCCTTGAGTCCAGAATCAGAACTATTCCTTTATCTTCTGCGTGCCTCATAAGCCGACCAAAACCCTGCTTCAGCTTCATGGTTGCCTCAGGAAGAGAAAGAAGAATAAAGCCACTTCCTCCATTATCTTTATCAATCTTCTCACTTCTGGCTTTAAAGATTGGATCAGTTGGCATAATGAAGGGAAGTTTTGTGATAATAACAAGACGTAAGGTATTGCCCGGGGCATCTACTCCTTCCCAAAAGCTATTTGTGGCAAAGAGTACGCTATCTTCCTCCATTTTAAAAGTTTCCATCAGATTGTAACGCTCCATCTGGCCCTGAACATAGCAGTTCACACCGAGCGTTTCACTGATCTGGGGCTGAAGCTCTTCAAAGACTTCGTTCATGAGAGTTGCATTTGTAAAGAGCACAAGAGCCCCGCCACCGCTACTCAGAACAGCGCTTTTAATGGATGAGCAAAGAAACTCTTTATAGGAAGGTATATCTTCATTATTGTACTGGACAGAGTCGGAAGGAGTCAGGAGCATAAGGTGGCTCTTGTATTCAAATGGAGACATGTATTTCTTTTTAACGTAAGGCTTTGTATCAACAGGTAAACCGACCTGACGACTGAAAAATTTAAAATCATCATTTAAATCAAGTGTAGCACTGGTGCATAGTACACTGTTTATCTTATTGAAGAGATTGTCTTTCAGAAGAGGAGCCACACTTATTGGAGCTATGTTGAAAGTTGCTGTGTACCCTCCTCTTCTGCGGATGTTCTCCAGATAATAAATATCCTCTGTCCACTTCTCCGGGTGAGTTAACTCATCTACTATATTTATCAGGGAAATAAGTTTATCAAGCCTTGAAGAAAACTGGTTTATAAGTGTTTCCGTCTCATCAGTATTCACAATCTTTCTCAGCAGTCTTGTTAACAAATCAGTCAGTTGTTTTCCGGCAGTACTTAGATTCAAACATGCTGTTCCTATAGCCGAGAGCAGACTTTGAATGTTGTTCTTATTTACATGAACAGTCATTATTCGGTTATCCAGCAGGAAAGCTGAGATCTGAGCATTCATGGAGTCAGAAAGCATCTTTAGTGTTTGTATAGAATTAAGTACTTCATTTACCAAGTTCAGATCTTTTGTATGCTTAGCTATTTTATCAACAAGATTTTTATCGGAATCTACCATCTTTCTAGCTCTTGCATCTGAATGCAGGTACTCAAGCTGTCTGTTTAAAGCTATATTACTGAACTCTCTTGTAAAGACAGAAGTTGCATTTTTCTCCAGGTTGTGTGCCTCATCTATCACTAAGTGTTTAAACGGCGGAAGAACAGCTTCTTCGTCATATTCAATCTCACTTTCCATTCTGGAAATACAGTCTGTCAGTAACAAATGGTGGTTACAGATAATTACTGAAGCATTTGATAGTCTTCTTTTGGCCTGTAAGTAGAAACATTTAGTAAAAAACGGACACTGAGCACCTCTGCACGTATCCGAATCCGAACTTATTTCAGAGAGTATCTCTTTATCAGTAAAGCCCTTAAAGTCAGTTAAGAGCCCCGTTTCAGAGTTTTCAGCAAAATGCATAAATGCAGCAAGGCGGCCCTGTCCCACAGACTCTAAGAGAGCATTTGATTCATATATTTCTTTTAACTTTCTTTTACAGATATAGTTACTTCTTCCAACAGCAAGTTCAACGTTACATTTCTTACCAAAAGTGTTGAACAGGGCAGGAATATCTTTTTTAACTATCTGTTTTTGCAAATTTATGGTGGAGGTTGCAATAACAGTTCTGTCTTCATCATTTATGAATGCCCTATCCAGTGCTGGAACAAGGTAGGCAAAACTCTTACCAATTCCAGTCCCGGCTTCCACTGCATGGACAGATTTGTTCTCAAAACAGCTGAATGCGTCCTGAGCCATTAGCTGCTGCCCTTCCCTGTATTCAAACCTGGACAAAGACCGGCTTAATAAACCACCTGCATCGAAGAAGTCAAAAATATCTTTACTGTTCATATTCAGCGAGCTTTCTTAATACTGTTTTTCTTCCAAGATTCAAAACATCTGCAGTCTTACTCTTGTTGCCTTTACAGTAAGCAAGTGTTTCTAGAATTATTGTCTTCTCAGCTTCCTCCATAGTTGTTCCAAGTGGAATAACTATATCTACAGAACTTCCGGCACTTGAGACAGCAGGTGGAAGATCATTTAAATCTATAATCGAGTTTCTACACATGACAACTGCACTTTCAAGGCAGTTTCTAAGCTCTCTTATGTTTCCTGGCCAGTCATAATTATTAATTGCTGCCATAGCCTGGTTTGAAAAACCTTCAATCTTCTTGTTATTCTCTTCACAGAATTGTTTCAGAAAGTGAGTAGCGAGTAGGATTATATCTTCTTTTCTTTCCCTTAGAGGCGGAACTTTAAGATTTACTACATTTAATCTGTAATAAAGGTCTTCTCGGAAATTTCCTTTTCTGATCTCTTCTTCCAGATTTCTGTTTGTAGCTGCTATTACTCTTACATCTGTCTTGATGGTCTTTTCACCACCGACTTTTTCAAACTCGTGCTCTTGGAGAACCCTTAAAAGCTTTATTTGGGTACTCTTGTCTATCTCTCCAATCTCATCCAGGAAGATAGTTCCTCCATCAGCCTGTTCAAAGCGACCCTTTTTATCGGACACAGCGCCCGTGAAGGCTCCTTTTACATGACCGAACAGTTCACTTTCAAGAAGATTTGAATTTAATGCTGCACAGTGAACCTTAACAAAACTCTTATCTTTTCTGTCACTGAAGTTGACAATAGCATCTGCAACAAGCTCTTTTCCAACTCCGCTTTCACCTGTAATCAATACAGAGGCCTTTGTAGAAGCAACCTGACTGATGGTATCCAGAAGATCCTGAACCTTCTTGCTCTTGCCGATTATGCTTGAATAAGAACTCTTGTTCTTCAGGTTCTCAAGCTCTCTCTGAAGCTCAAGATTTTTTTCCTCAATATCTCTACCTCTCAGAGTCTTTTTTATGAGGACAAACAGGTGATCCAGATTTACAGGCTTAGTAAGAAAATCTACAGCTCCGTTCTGCATGGCTTTTACTGCATCTTCTATGGAGCCATGGCCTGTAAGAACAACCACTGGGAGAGTTGGATAAGAAGAATAGATTTTTTCAAGAAGCTCAGAGCCGGTCATAACAGGCATGCGCAGATCTGTTATAACAAGATCAGCACCCTGCTTTTGGATTATATTCCAGGCAACAGAGCCGTTTTCAGCAGTAATAGAATCATAGCCTTCAGACTCTACTGCAGCAGCTAGACCTTCTCTAATGTTCAATTCATCATCTGCAATAAGTATTCTTTTCTTCATACTCTACTCCAGTCTGTATCTTTCACTGCTTGGCACAGGAAGAGAAATGGTAAAAACTGTTCCTACGTTTACTGTAGAGTTAACAGTTATATCTCCGCCATGCTCTTTTATAATCTTATAAATATTTGTCAGCCCAAGCCCTGTTCCGCTAGCCTTAGTAGTATAGTAAGGTTCAAAAATCTTTACCATCTGATTCTCAGTCATTCCACAACCGTTATCTTCTACAGAAATACAGACACTGTTCCCATCCAGGAAGCTTCTGACTTTTATGTAGAGATCTGTCTGAGCTTCTTTCTTTGCCTGCATGGAATTTTTAATAAGATTAAGAATACACTGCTGAATCAGGGAAGCATCAAGCTTCACATTTGGCAAAGACACAGCTAAATCTGTTTTTATACTTATTCCGTTCTGCTCAAGTTCCGCCTCTACAAGCTTTATGGTCTCTTGAATGGGATTATTAACATTTTCAATAGTGAACTCCGCATTTACTGGTTTTACTGCATAAAGAAAATCAACAGCCATCTTATTAAGCTTTTCTATCTCTTCATTCAGTACGTTGATTGTCTTTTCAGCATCTGCTTTTGTTATGCTCTTGTTCTTATCAAGTTTTTTAGCCAAAAGCTGAACATATATAGACATGGAAGCCAGAGGGTTTTTTATCTCATGCGCCACACCTGCTGCCATGGTTGTCATGGCAGCCAGGCTTTCATTCCTAGAGAACTCTCTTCTAATCTTCTTTATGAAAGTAATATCTTGAATTTCAAAAATATAACTTCCGCTCTGTGTGATTTTTAAAGCAGAAATACTAATATCACGCTCTCCATACAGAGGGCTCTTATCTCTGAATTCATAAACACTCTTCAAATCTTTTTTTGAAATACTTTTTTTAAAAAACGAGCAGATGCTTTTATCAGTGATTAAACTTTCAGTAGTTACTATCTTTCTGTTTACAGCATCAGAATTTACAGGCAAAAGAGATTTGGCTGCTTCATTCATATAAAGGACTTTACATGAGCTATCAATTTCAATATATCCCTCTTTTATGAATTCCAGAACAGAATCTCTTTTCTCTATCTCATCTGTAAGGTACTTCATATATGATAGAATCTGGTCATCTGAAAGTTTGGATATATTCTTAGTTACCTTTTCACTGATTCTGCTCATTTGATAAACTCTCCCGTCCTGTAGACTATGTAATCAAAAACGAGTCTCTGGTTCTGATTAAAAGTCTTACTTCTGGAAATTGAAGTACTCAATTCATTATAAAGATACAACTTTTTTTCAAAATCGGGGTCGTCCGGCTCAATACTATCTTTCAAATATTTAAGAACCAGATAAAAGAATCTGTCATAAGACTTACTCTTCTCAAGCTCTCCTAAAAGTGTTCTTACATCTGTCTTTCCAGTAGTAACAAGAGATAATGCACTCTTATCCAACAGCTCTTCATCTGTTCCACTGTACTTCCAGATAAAACTCTCATAATCCTTGAATGCGTCAGGCGGTAAGGAAATGCTGTCAAAAATATAACGAAGAGCGTCCTTATCCAAAGCTTTAAAATTAAAGACTCTTACTCTACTAAGGATGGTTGGAGGTATGGAAGAAGTATTAGAGGAAATGAGAATAAATGTAGTATTTTCAGGAGGCTCTTCCAGAATCTTTAATAAAGCATTTGAAGTTGCAGGAAGTGAGTTTTCAAGGCCTTCAATAATTACTGTCTTTCTTTTGTTTTCAAGTGAAGAAGTGCTGCACCACTCCTTTATGTTTCTCACCTGACCAACTGTTACTGCTCCTGTGGACGTCTTCCTACCCATAACGTTAGCTACTTCTTTAGACAAGGAAGAACAAAATGACTCTATTTCATTCTCTGGAACATCTGGTAAACGTGAAATCAAATCATAACAGTTTCCTGCTGTTTCAAACTTTTTCTTTACAGTTGAAGAGCCACTTTCAAGCATTGCTCCATTGAATTCACTTAGAAAAACAGAAACATTATGCTTAAGAAAGTTCGCTGCTCTATAAGTTCTATTCTTTCTGTAAAGCTCAATAGCAGCAGGAATGATTCTTCCAAACTCTCTGTCTGATAGAATAATAGTTGATGAATAATCAGACCCTGTTTTCTCAGATATCAAAATAGAGGCGTACATGCGCCCACTGAAAGATGGACCGGAGAAAAGACTTACACGAGGAAATGAGTTTGAGGAAAGTAATTTATCAAATAATAATGAAAGGTCCTTCTGTGTTTTCTCAAGCGGAGAGATCATCACCAAAGGCCCTTGATAAAACTTGAAACAAAGCCGGTAAACGGTTCAATGATATTTTGATAAATTACACTTGAATTTACATATGCAGAAACGTCTATCAGCGACTGATACTTAAGAACTATCTCCAACAGGCCCAAAATGATAATTCCTTCAAAAAGCCCCAAAAAGAATCCCAGAAGATTATCAAGAAACTTAAGCTGGATGGTCTTGAAGATGGCCTGCAAGACATTCCCTACGACCTTAATAAACAGATAACCGAGAATAAAAAGAATAACGTACGAGACAAAGGCTGCAAACCAATAAGGAATGGACAGTCTGTCTACAAAGAATGAAGCAAACAGAGCTGTGAACATGAGAGCCACAAGAAACCCGGTTACATAACCAAATTTCTGAGACAACTCCTCAAGGAAGCCTTTGATGGCTCCCCAGATGCCCCAAATCATAATAAAAACAAAAACAATATAATCAAAAGTAGTTAAAGCACTCATCCGCCTCATTATACTGCTTTCAATTTTCACTATCAAGTTTGCATATACAACCAATATAAAGACTCAGTTTTCAAATGTTTTGTATTTGTCTGTTCTCTGTCCTTCCTTTTCTATTGTTGGTTTTTTGTTTATATTTAGAGATATGAGTTTACTTACTAAGATTTTCGGAACAAAGAATGATAAAGATATATCTCGCCTTGCCCCTGTTGTTGATAAGGTAAATAGTTTCTCTTCCTGGGCTGAAAGCCTGAAGGCTGAAGACTTCCCTAGAGAGACTCAGAAGCTGAAAGAACGCTTTTCTGCTGGTGAAAGCCTAGATGAGCTACTTCCTGAAGCTTTTGCTCTAAGTAGGGAAGCTTCATCAAGGGTGCTTGGAGAGCGCCACTATGATGTACAGATTATGGGAGCTGTAGTCCTCCACCAGGGCAAGATCCTTGAAATGAAAACCGGTGAAGGTAAAACTCTCACCTGTGTGCCGGCCGCCTACCTGAACGCTCTTGAAGGCAAAGGGGTCCACGTAGTTACAGTTAACGACTATCTCGCCCAGAGAGACGCAGCCTGGATGGGGCCTGTGTACAACTACCTTGGCCTCAGTGTTGGCGTAATCGTGTCCAACATGGACAATGAGCGCAGAAGACAAGCCTACGCCTGTGACATAACCTACGGCACTAACAATGAATTCGGCTTTGATTACCTCAGAGACAACATGAAGTATCGCTTTGAGGACAAAATCCAGCCAAAACACCACTATTGCATTGTTGACGAGATAGACTCCATCCTCATTGATGAGGCCAGAACGCCACTTATCATTTCCGGTCCCGCGGATGATGACACAGAGTTTGCTCGCAACGCGGAAAAGATTACCTCTTTCTTCAAAGAGTGTGAGAAAGACCCAGAAACTGGCGAGTACCCTGTTGCTTCCGCCTTTGCCCGCTTTGATGACCCTTCCTCTCTAGAGCCAAAGGGAGACTTCAAGATAGATGAAAAAAGAAAGCAGATTACCTTTACCAAAGAAGGTATGACGCACATGGAAGAGCTTCTAAAAAGAACAGGTGCTTTCTCCGGCTCTTTGTATGATGATGAAAACTTTGAATACATACACTACGTAACTCAGGCCATGAACGCCAGATATCTTTACAAGAAAGATGTTGATTATGTTGTTCAAGAAGGCCAAATCCAGATAGTAGATGAATTTACCGGCCGTATTCTTTACGGAAGGCGCTACTCAGACGGCCTGCATCAGGCCATAGAAGCCAAAGAACACATAAAGGTTCTCGGAAAGAACAGAACCCTGGCAACAATCACCTTCCAGAACTTCTTCCGTATGTACGACAAGCTCTCTGGTATGACAGGAACAGCGGACACAGAAAGTGCCGAGTTTAACTCCATTTATAATCTGGATGTAGTTGTTATCCCAACTCACCTTCCAGTTCAGAGACAAGACCTGGATGATTATGTGTTTCTTAACGACCAGTTTAAATACAAGGCCATCTGTGAAGAGATAGCCCGTGTACACGCCACAGGACAACCAATTCTCGTTGGTACGGTCTCTATTGAAAAATCAGAGTTCCTCTCCTCTCTTTTAAGAAAGATGGGAATTAAACATGAAGTACTGAACGCCAAGAATCACGCCAGAGAAGCTGTCATTATTGAAAACGCAGGTGCTGTTGGCTCAGTAACTATTGCAACCAACATGGCCGGTAGAGGTACAGATATTAAACTTGGTGGTTCAATTGACTACCTGGCCAGAAAAATCTGTGGCTCAGAAGCCAGTGAAGAAGAGCTGAAGGAAGCTAGAAAGAGAGTATATCCAGAGTGGAGAGCTGAGTATGAAAAAGTAAAAGCCCTTGGCGGTCTCTACATTCTCGGTACTGAAAGACATGAGTCTAGAAGAATAGATAACCAACTCAGGGGAAGAAGCGGAAGACAGGGAGACCCTGGAACTTCCAGATTCTTTGTCTCTTTTGATGACACTCTTCTTAGACTCTTTGCCAAGGACAATATTAAAGCAACGGTAGCAAGACTTGGCATGAACACTGGAGAGCCACTAGAGCACTCCATGGTCAGTAGAATCATTGAAACAGCCCAAAAGCGTGTTGAAGAGAGAAACTTTGAAATCAGAAAACACCTGCTGGATTATGATGATGTTCTGAATGAACAGAGAAACTTCATCTACTCTCAGAGAGATGATATTCTCAATGACCAAAACATAATCGCTCGTGTTCTTAAGTCTGCAGATGAGTATATTGATGAAATCTGTGAAGGGCCTTTTGAATCAGTTCATGAACAGCTCAGAGACACTATCGGCTTTGATTGGACTCCATCTGAAGAAGATTCAAAGCTTCAGAAAGCTGAACTTTCTTCTAAGATTAAGGCTGCTTTGTCTACGGAAATAGATGAAAAAGTTAAAATTACCGGCCCTCAGATATTCTCCATGTTCACTCGTCAGACATATCTAAGGCACATAGACACCAGGTGGCAGAACCATCTTGAAGAGCTTGAAGATTTAAGAGACTCTGTAGCCCTACGCTCCTACGCTCAAAAGAATCCACTTTTAGAGTACAAACTAGAAGGTTTTGATATCTTTGATGAGATGCTGGATAAGATTCGTACAGCCGTCATTAAGACTGTTGTAAGCGTAAAGATCAGAACTAATCCAGTAGAAGGCCCAAGGCATGTTAAAAGAGTTCAGGAATCTCACTCCTCTGTTGAACAGTTTAACGACAGAGCCAGAGCCCAGATGCAGAAAGCCAGAGAAGCAAAAGAGAACGGAAACACTTCTCCAATTCAGGTAATAAGAAACGCTCCCAAGGTAGGAAGAAATGATCCTTGCCCATGCGGGAGCGGTAAGAAATACAAAAACTGTTGCGGAAGAAATCAGTCTTTCACCTCATGAAGAATCTCTCTGACCTCCGGGTCAGAGTAGACTTCATCTATCTCATCATTGGTTAGCCCTACGTATTCATGGCACAGATAGTGAATCCATGTCTCCTCTTTTGGTGAATGGAGAACATGCTTTCTGCAGTAGTAATCAGGCTGAATTGGAAGTGGCTTTGAAGTTGCGTACTTGTACTCAGGAATCTTGTAATCATAGACGGCTATCTTCAGGTCCTCACGGGGTATTCCCTTATCCATAATTACCTGAGCAAGCTTGTTTACTGTATTTCCTGTATCAAAAATGTCATCAACAATCAGAACCTTGTCTCCACTTCTAAGATAATCCGGAGAATAAGTCCACCCATCAATAAAAACCTTGGTCTCTTCACCTGGAACAAGAGCGTACCTACTTCTAGCAACAACTGCAGCGTACAGAACAGGTCTTCTGTTAAGCTTCTTACAGACCATCTTATAGAACTCGGACATAACGTTTCCCATGTAAACGCCGCCTCTAAGAGAGACATAGATTACATCAGGTATAAAACCATCTTCCTTGTACATCTTGTAAACGAGTTTCAGAGCGCTGTCTCTGATAACTTCCGGTGTAATAAAGTCTTTTGACATGGTCCTCTCCTATAATCAAATCTGGGTAAGAATCTCTAAGCCATTTCGGGTAATAGCTACTGTGTGTTCAAAATGTGCTGCCATCTTATGATCTGCAGTCACTACAGTCCATCCATCAGGCATATCAATAATATTTCTAGAACCCATAGTAATCATGGGTTCAATAGCAAATACCATACCTTCTCTAAGTCTCGGGTTTCCAAGAGAGTGGCTTACATAGTTAGGTATCTCAGGATCCTCATGAACATCAAAGCCAACTCCATGACCGCAGTACTCTCTAACTACTCCAAAACCATTCTTATCTGCATGCTTAAATACTGCAGCTCCTATATCCATAACCCTGGCATGAGGCTGAGAGGCTGCTTCTATACCCTTGTAGAGGCATTCCCTTGTAACTTTAACCAGCTTCTCTGCCTGAGCAGTTGATTTACCTCCGACTATGTAAGTTCTGGCACTGTCAGAAATATAACCCTTAAGATTTATGCAGAGATCTACACTGACCAGATCCCCATCTTTAATTATCTTATTTGCCTTTGGAATTCCATGAATGATTTCATCATTAACACTGATACATGTTGCTGCAGGAAAGCCTTCATAATGAAGACATGCGGGTTCTGCATGCCTTTTAGTAATCCAGTCATGACAGTAGGTATCAATATCTTTAGTGCTCATGCCCTCTTTGATGATCTTTCCATCTTCAAGAGAATCCAATAGTTCGCAGAGCATATGACAACTCTGTCTGATTCCTTCTATCTGCTCATCAGTTTTGAGCTGAATCATGTAAATACCTCACAGCTGTATCAAGTAATCCGTTAATGAATCTGTAGTTAACCTCAGTACTGAATTCCTGAGAAAGCTTAACAGCCTCATCAATTACAATATTTGTATGTACATCTTTGCAGTAAAGAAGTGAGAAAATACTGATTCTGAGTATGTTTCTATCTACAATGCTTATATTTTCAATACTGCGTCTGGAAGAGAATCTGCTGATCATCTCATCCGTTTCATCAATATGCTCAAGAGTCCCATTTATAAGAAAAAGAGCATAAAGAACTACATCTGATTCAAGTTCTTCCTGCTCCTTTTCTGAAAGGCCGGGAAAACCGCATGAATACGGAACTTCCGTCTCATGGATTTTCCCATTAATATCAAGAGCATACAGTGTCTGTACTGCCAGAGATCTGGCCAAATGTCTTGATTTCATATCAATATGTTGTAATAACAGCACTTGCGCTTACATCTGTAAGCATCTGTGCAAGAGCCTGATTATAATAAGCAGAACTAAGTTCTGATCCAACTCTGTACTCTACATAATCGTAAACTGTAAGAGAGACTTCTGGATAAACGTTATCTCTAAGAGCCAGAGTCTTCTCTTCATTTCTTACAAGAGCCTTGAAGATATGATAACCTGAACTGCTCTTGAGAGGCTCAGTAATCTGACCAGCCTTAAGGGCAATAATCTTGTTGTAGGTATCTTCAGTAAAAAGCTGCTTATGATAAGAGGAAGAAACAAGATTAAGATTTCCAGTAAGGGAAGCCACCTCTACCTCAAAATCAGTTTCAGTGTTGTTTACCCAACCGAGTATTCCTGCGTTTGTCTTTGTTTCAGCATCATCTGAATAATCAGATACAGCCTGCTCAAAAGTAAGAGAACCATCTTTAATCTTTGCGTATACTGAATTGGCATTAGCCTTAACTTCTTCTTCAGTTTTATTTTCATCAAAACTAAAGAAGATATGAGCAATCTTAACCTTCTGAGAGTTTGTAAAAATATCTTTATTCATCTCATAAGTATTGTTGATTTCTTCTTCAGTTACTTTAATTTCCTGATTAAGGATATCTGAATAATTCTCGTTCAAATAAACATTTAAGAAATAAGTACCAGCAAGGTTGCTAACAATTGCATTTACATCTATCTGGTATGTAGAAATAATGCGGTCAAGCTGTTCCTGTGTCTCAATAGTAATTCCAAGGGCACTTTCAAGGTAGCTTACAACAAGGTATGTAGCAATCTGATCTGTTACTTCATAACCCTGATTTTCAAGAGTAAGGTTAATAAGAGCATTGTTAGTAAGAATAGAAAGAGCCTGTTCCTCTGTAATCACTACTCCGCTCTCCTTATAGGAAGCAATAGTATCATTTACATCAAAGTTAGTAATCTCTTGAGTTCGAGTTCCAACTTCAATCTTTGCAATAACTTTTTCTGTTGCTTCTGCAACAGTCTCAACAGTAGCAGCAGATTCAACTACTGTATCTACAACTTCAATACTCTCTTTGTCTGCCTTTTCCTTATTTCCTGAAGCAAAGGTAGAGAAAGAGAAAAGAACAAGGAAAATAAGAACCAGTGATAATACTTTTTTATTCATTTCTTTTTTTCTCCGTTAAAATAGACAATAAGGCCGCTCATACAGGCGGCCTTAAAATAACTATACTTTACAATCAGTTACCCGCTTCTGCTGTAGCAGTAGCTGTAGCTGTTGTCTGTGCAGTCTTAAGAATAGAATCTTCAGAAGACTTGTTGATAAATGCAACAAGAACTGCAAGAACAAAGAAGGCAATAACAAGATAAGTTGTAATCTTGTTAATAACCTTGTTTGTATTTCCACCGAAAACAGTATTACTGTTTCCACCGAAAACTCCACCAAGACCGGAATCATCTTCACTCTGAATTGCAACAACAAAAATCAGAAGAAGACTTACAAGTACAAATAAAATAAGAAGAATGATGCTTAATGCTGCCATTTCAAAACCTACTTATCAATTATTACAGTTTATTATAGGGAGAAACTGCTCGAGTGTCAAAGAAGCTCCACCTACAAGCGCACCATCTATATGTTCTCTGGACATAAGATCCTTTACATTAGAAGGCTTTACCGAACCACCATACTGTATAATTGTTTTTTCTGCAACAGCTGAACCAAACTTATGCTCAATAAGAGTTCTAATAAAAGCATGAGCGTTGTTAGCATCTTCAGGAGTAGCAGTCTTTCCGGTTCCAATAGCCCAGACTGGTTCATAAGCAATAGTAACCTTAGACATCTGCTCTTCTGATACTCCGTTCAAACCGACTTCAATCTGTCTGGTAAGAACTTCTTCAAGCTTACCACCCTCACGTTCATCAAGGGTCTCACCTATGCAGAGGTCTACATCCATGCCATTTTCAAGAGCAAAGAGAACCTTCTTATTGATAAACTCATCTGTCTCTCCGTAGTACTGTCTTCTCTCACTATGACCAAGGATAACTGTGTTTACTCCAATATCCTTAAGCATCTTACAAGAAATCTCACCTGTGTAAGCTCCGCTCTCATGATCATTAACGTTCTGAGCAGCAACAATAATATTACTTCCCTTAACTGCTTCAACTACTGCAGGAAGACATACAAATGTAGGAGCAATCATTACCTTAACATTTGGGTCCTTTGCAGCCTTAGCCAAAGAAGCAGCATACTTAGCTGCCTCACTTGGCACAAGATTCATCTTCCAGTTACCTGCAATATACAACTTTCTCATCTTACTTCTCCAAAGCCTTAATTCCCGGCAGAACCTTACCTTCAAGGAACTCAAGAGAAGCACCACCACCTGTAGAAACGTGACTGATCTTAGATGCAAGACCGAACTTGTTAATTGCAGCAACAGAGTCTCCGCCACCAACAACTGTTGTAGCCTTAGATTCTGCAAGAGCCTTAGCTACATCTTCAGTTCCCTTAGCAAACTGAGCAAACTCAAATACGCCCATTGGTCCGTTCCATACAACAGACTTAGCACTTTTAAGCTCTTCAACAATAGATGCTGTTGTCTTTGGTCCAATATCCATACCCATCAGTTCTGCTGGAATATCAATTCCATCAACTGCAACCGGCTTTGCGTTCTCATCAAACTCAGAAGCACAGACATGGTCTACAGGAAGAATAACCTTAACGTTCTTATCCTTAGCAGCCTTGAGGAAAGCCTTTGCAGTATCTGCAAAATCATCTTCAACAAGAGACTTACCTACTTCGTGACCCTGAACCTTGAGGAATGTGTAAGCCATACCACCACCGATTACGATTGTGTTACAGGTCTTAACAAGAGACTCAAGAACAGTAATCTTTGAAGAAACCTTTGCACCACCAATAATTGCAACAAAAGGTTTATCCGGATTCTCAAGAAGAGGAGCCATGAAATGAACTTCTTTCTCAATTAGGAAACCAGCATAGCTTGGAAGATAGTGAGCAACACCTTCTGTGGATGCGTGAGCTCTGTGAGCTGTTCCGAAAGCGTCGTTTACATAGATATCTCCATAAGAAGCAAGCTCTTTTGCAAACTCAGGATTGTTCTTTTCTTCATCTGGATAGAATCTAACGTTTTCAAGAAGAAGAACTTCTCCAGCCTTAAGGCTTTCAACCTCCTTCTTTACCTCTTCTCCAATTACATCTGGAGCTACCTTTACAGGTCTTCCAAGGAGCTCTTCAAACTTCTTTCCAACTGGAACCATGGAGAAATCAGGATTCTTCTGTCCCTTTGGTCTTCCAAAGTGGCTCATAACAACAACAGAAGTTCCCTTCTGCTCAAGAATATAGTTAAGTGTTGGGAGAGCAGCTCTGATTCTTGTGTCATCCTTTACAACACCTTCTTTCAATGGAACGTTGAAATCAACACGGATAAGAACTCTTTTCCCAGTTAGATCAGCTTCTCTTACTGTATTAAGTTTCATAATTTACCTCGTAAATGAAAGATAAGGCCTGCACAAGGCAGGCCTTTAAATTGGTTCTATTATTAACCGTTGACCTTTTTCATGTGAGCAATCAGGTCAAGAACCTTGTTGGAATATCCTGTTTCGTTGTCGTACCAGGAAACAACCTTTACAAATGTGTCTGTAAGGGAGATACCGGCCTTAGCATCGAAAATAGATGTTCTTGGGTCACCAATAAAGTCTGAAGAAACAACTGCATCTTCTGTGTAACCAAGGATTCCCTTGAGCTTGCCTTCTGAAGCTTCCTTCATAGCAGCACAGATTTCTTCATACTTAGCTGGCTTTGCAAGGTTAACTGTGAGGTCAACAACTGAAACGTCCAGTGTAGGAACTCTCATTGACATACCTGTGAGCTTTCCGTTGAGCTCAGGAATAACCTTACCAACAGCCTTTGCAGCACCTGTTGAAGAAGGAATGATGTTTCCAGAAGCAGCTCTACCACCTCTCCAGTCCTTCATTGAAGGTCCGTCAACTGTCTTCTGTGTAGCAGTTGTTGAGTGAACTGTTGTCATAAGACCATCAACAATACCGAACTTATCATTGAGAACCTTAGCAAGAGGAGCGAGACAGTTAGTTGTACAAGAAGCGTTAGAAACAAACTGTGTTCCCTTAACATACTTATCCTCGTTTACGCCGCAAACGAACATAGGAGTATCATCTTTTGAAGGACCAGACATGACAACATACTTGGCACCAGCATTGATATGAGCCTGAGCTTTTTCCTTTGTAAGGAAGAGACCTGTTGATTCAACAACATACTCAGCACCTACTTCATCCCACTTGAGGTTGTTCGGATCTTTTTCAGCTGTAACTCTGATCTTCTGTCCGTTGACAATGAGAAGAGACTTCTCAACGTCTGCTTCTACTGTACCCTCAAAGATTCCGTGCATTGTGTCATACTTGAGCATGTATGCAAGATAATCAACTGGGCAGAGGTCGTTAATTCCAACAATCTCGAAACCTTCACGCTTCATAGCTGCGCGGAATACGATACGACCGATTCTTCCAAAACCGTTAATACCAATTTTCATATTCTGAATCCTCCATAGACCGAATTAAAATTTCCGATAATAATATATTGAGTTAGCGTTTTTGCTGTCAATATTCATCAAAAAGACTAGACAATATTAACGCGAAAAAACCGCACTAGTAAAGCCTTTTATTCTATTTATAACGTCTGAAACCGTTACAGTTTTCAAATCTCTAGGAATAGCCTTTCCATTTGAAATGAACTCCATAGGGATTTTCTTCTCATAACTGAATGAAACCACGTTTCCTATAGTCAGAGTTTTGTCCACTCCGGTAACTGCCATAGAAGAAATATCAAACGGATAGAAAAGCACAGATGCAGCATCCATATCTGAGTATTTCATGGTAGCTGAAAGAACTAGAACATAACGCAGGTCCTTAGAACAACCTTTAAGAGCATTTACCATGGCCTTATCAGAACTACTCTGAGTTAACTTCTGGCCTTCAGTGTCTATCAAAATGTGATTCATGGAGGAGAAACTGCTAAGAGCCGCTCCAAGAGAAGAAGAATCAGTAGCCTCTAAGAGAGGTATGTTTCCAGCCTGGCAAATCCTTGAAAGAATATCTGCAGAAGAGCCTTCTTTATGTAGTGAGATTACTCCAACCTTCGTTTCTGGATTCTTTGAAAGAGTGAGAGCTATTTTTCCAAGAGTTGTGCTCTTCCCGCTTCCCTCAGGACCAACAAAGACACTAATAGGAGAAGTGACTGTTTCCTTGCTGGTTTTAAGAGTTCCAGCTATCTGATCAAGTACTGCTGTCTCAATATCTGATTTTGATGGCACATCTGGCAGAGCACGCATGGCCTGTTGACGAACCTTATCCATGAGAAACTTTATGTAATATGGAGTAAAATCATTCTCACTAAGAACAGAACTAGTATCTGAAAGTAACTCTTCAATTACAGAAATAGCTTCAGAATTATCAAATTCTTCCTCTGTTTCTTCTATTTCATTTGACAAAGTAAAATTTACAGCATCAGGATTCGGTGTTCTTGCTTCGTTCTCAAAACGCTTAATGAGAGTTGCGTCTTCTTTCTCTTCTGGGACAATAGTTTCAACGGGTTTTTCTTCTTCACCTGTCAGAAAGCATGTTATCTCACAGCTGTCCACATGCCCAAGACCCATAAACCCAGGTTTACTTATATCTTTTCTGCTGAGGATTCTCAGCCTGTCACCGTACTGGTGACGGGCTTTTTTGAGAGCTTCCTCGTATGTTTTAGCTTGAATTGTAATATAGTTCATAATTGTGAAAATTATAGCTGAAATTACAATATGTATCTAGAGAGGTCCTGATTCTTTACAACATCTGAGAGTCTTTCATTTACATAATCAGGAGTAATCACAACTTTCTGGCCACTAAGCTCGTTTGCACTGAAACTTAGCTCCTCTAGAAGGAGTTCCATGATTGTATAAAGTCTTCTAGCTCCAATATTCTCAGAAGTTGAGTTTACTTCGTAGGCAATCTCACTTATTCTTCTAACTGCATCATCTGTAAATTCAACCTCTACTCCTTCTGTTCCAAGCAGTTCTCTGTACTGTAGAGTAATTGCATTCTCGGGCTCTTTAAGAATTCTGAAGAAATCTTCAGCCTTTAGATCATCCAGCTCAACTCTCAGTGGGAATCTACCCTGTAGTTCCGGTATAAGATCACTAGGCTTACTTACATGGAAGGCGCCTGCGGCAATAAAGAGAATGTGTGAGGTATCTATTACTCCCCATTTTGTTGAAACCTTAGTTCCTTCAACTATAGGAAGAATATCTCTCTGAACTCCTTCTCTAGAAACATCTGGGCTGTTAGAGCTTCCACTTGAGCTAGCTATCTTGTCTATCTCATCTATAAAGACTATTCCCATCTGCTCTGTTCTTTCCTTAGCCAGATCTACTACCTTATCCTGGTCAACAGACCTGTCTAATTCTTCTTCCATGAACATCTCACGAGCACGTTTGATAGTTATCTTATGCTTCTTACCCCTGTTCTGAGCGCTTCGGAAAAGATCAGTTATGTTGTTCATGGCGTTCTGAATATCATCAGGAGATCCACCCATTACACCTATCTCAAAGCTCTTTGGAGTCCTGTTGTAAACAACTTCAACTTCAGTGTTTTCAAACTCGCCTTTTCTAAGCTTCTCAAGTGTCAGTTCCCTAACCTTTATTCTGTTCTCTTCAAAACCCTGATCAGCATTGGGATTTGAATTTAAGTTCGGAATAAGCAGGTCCACCAATCTTTCATCAACCTTAGCCTTAACAGCTTCCTCATTCTTTTCAGCCATCTCTTTCTTCACCATGAGAACTGCACTGGCCATAAGATCCTTAATCATAGATTCAACATCTCGGCCCACGTATCCAACTTCAGTGAATTTGGTAGCTTCAATTTTAATAAAAGGAGCGTTTGAAAGTTTAGCTATTCTTCTAGCAATCTCTGTCTTACCTACTCCTGTAGGTCCAATCATAATTATGTTTTTAGGAAAAACTTCCTCTCTGATTTCGTCAGGGAGTCTTTTCCTTCTCGTTCTGTTTCTAAGAGCAACTGCAATGGTTCTCTTGGCCCTTTTCTGACCGATTATATATTTATCAAGCTCAGAAACAATCTGAGACGGGACCATCTCGTCCAGATTATATTTCTTTTCTGCTACTGCCTGAAGACTTTTTTCTTCCATGTCAAATCTCCTCCACGGTAAATGTTGAGTCTGTATAAATACAGATTGAGCTGGCTATGGCCATAGACTTAAGGGCTATCTCTTTAGCTGAAAGATCTGCTCCTGAATCCAGATAAGCTCGTGCTGCGGAGAGAGCGTAGTTTCCACCGCTACCAATAGCAATTGCGTCATACTCAGGCTCCAGTACATCTCCAACACCGGAGATAAGGAAAATCTTGTTTCCGTCGGTAGCCAGAATCATGGCTTCAAGTTTTCTCAAAGCCCTGTCCATGCGCCACTCCTGAGCTAATTTTACTGAAGCTCTAGTTATATCTCCATTGAGCTCAGAAAGCTTCTTTTCAAATAGATCATAGAGAGTAAATGCATCTGCAGTACTACCGGCAAAACCGACAATAATCTTATCATTGAAGATTCTTCTGACCTTCTTGGCATTTCCTTTCATTATAGTATCGCCATTAGTGACCTGACCGTCACCAGCTATAGCCACGTGACCATTCTTTTTAACAGCCACAATTGTTGTTCCTCTAAAACTCATTCGTCTTTCCTCCTGGCATGAGGATGTGTCTTTTTGTACACAGCCTCCAGTCTTGCTCCTGACACATGCGTGTATATCTGGGTGGTCCCAATATTCTCATGCCCAAGCAAGGCCTGTACTATTCGTATATCAGTATCCTTATCCAACAATCTTGTTGCAAAAGTGTGCCTAAATACGTGGGGTGTGAACTTCTTCGTAAGCCCAAGTTCATCCCTATATTTATCAAAAATAGCGTGAACACTCGAATTCGGCAACTTATTCCCTTTTTTATTAATCAAAAGAGTTCCGTCATCCTCTTTTCTCAGTGAATCTAAAACTATACTTCTCTGTGGCAAGTATTCTCCAAGAAGCCTTTCAGCCCGCTCTGTAAAGAACACATATCTTTGTTTAGAGCCCTTTCCCATAACCCTTGCCCTGTGCTCTTTCAGCTCCAGATCAGAGATCTTCATGCTTAACAGTTCCTGGAGTCTGCACCCTGTACAATAGAAGAGATTAAACATGGTCACTTCCATGAGGCTTGAATAGTCTGTGTATTCATAATTTAATAGTTTATCCAGTTCATTTTCAGAAAGAACAGACGGAATGCGCCTTCCTTGTTTAGCTTGAGCTATTCTAGAAAAGGGTTGAACTGAGGTATAGGAATTGGCACAAAGATAATGATAAAAACTTCTGCAGCCAGATATAATTCTGTTTATAGAGGCACTTTTATAACCTAAGTCGTAAAGCATAAGAAAAAACTCTCTAGCGTCCTCAAACACCATATCTGACAAGCTCATTTTTCTCTTCTCCAGGAATTCCTCAAGAATCTTTAAATCATGAGCGTAGGAAGTAACTGTTTTTGGAGAAAAGGACCTGACTTTCAAAAGGTATTCCAGGTATTTATCTATAAGATCTTTGTTTGAATCCATACTCCCATATTAGCACTATTTACATTTAATTTGAAACCTTACGTTCAACTCTGTAGTACCTATCACCAAACCTGACTTCATGTTTTTCTTCATAATCTACCTGTCTAATTACATACACACTATCTATTCCGTTCTCTGCATAGTCTGAATAGCTGTTTATAACAGTAGCCCCATCTCTCGCTAGAGTACATGTGCCCTTTCTGCACGGAGCTTCTCCAACACCACCCACGCTTACGCACACATCTCTACCAATTCTCAAAGCAAAATCGGCAGTCATCAGTGCCCCAGAATGAGAAGGCGACTGGATTACCAAAGTCATATCACTCATGGCCGCCAAAATCATATTTCTATATACAAAATTATGCTTAAGCGCAGGCGTACCGGGCACAAAACACGAAAGAACACTGCCGCCCCGCTCTAAGGTCCTGTTCCTTAAATAAGCACTCCCCTTTGGATACTCAATATCAAACCCGTTGGGAAGTACCAATACAGGTGGTGCATACAGCGTTTCTTCCATATTAAACGCTGACAAAGCCCCAACACAGGAGGCCTGGTCACACCCCTCAGCCACCCCTGTAACTACGGTCAGTCCATTAATTGAAGCTTCCAAACCCAACATGAAAGATTTTTGAATTCCCAGATAATCACAGTGCCTACTTCCAACTATTGTAACCCTTGTATCTAGAGAATCAGGTTTCTTACCTTCGTAGAAAACCATGGAAGGAAAACGCCTTTCCAGTTCATTCACTGGTGGAAAGCCTTTTTCTCCATACCACCAGATTCCACTGCTCTTTGAACAGTTTAGCCAAGAGAGAACAGAATCCGCTGTCATAAAGTCCGCACTCTCTATCTTGTATTTATTACATACTTCTTGAACCGGCACTTCTTCTCTAATGAGAGAAGCTCTTAAATCAAGGCTTAGTTCAGTCATTAGACCAATTAATATTTGTCTTTTTAACTCGTTGTCTGTCATGGTAAAATCTCCTTCTACCAATTAAGACGCTTCAAAGTGCTTAAGCCTTGTAATTATTCATCATCTTTCTTATCAAAATCTGCCTTAAGAAAGGCCTGATAGAGGTTATCAGTGTTTACGTGGGTGTATATTTCTGTGGTTCTTATATCCGAGTGTCCTAGTAGCTCCTGAACCGACCTTAAATCTGCTCCGTTACGAAGCATATGGGTTGCAAAGCTGTGCCTAAGAGTATGAACTTTAGCTTCAACTCCTGCCTTTTCAGCATAAAATTTCAGCCTGTACCACACAGCTTGCCTACTTAAGGGTTTTCCCTTCTCATCAAAAAATATGTAGATTCTCTTTTTACCTGAGGCGTTTGTGAATCCAATATGCCTTTCTAAAGCCTCAACAGCCCTATCTCCAATTGGAATGAAGCGCTGCTTATCTCTTTTCCCAGTTACAATTATTTTCTTCTCTTCCCTGTAGTAGTCAGTATTTTTTAAATATGTACATTCACTGACTCTCAAACCGCAGGAGTAAATAAGTTCAAAAAGAGCTCTGTCTCTAATTCCTATTTCGGTACTTGTGTCTATTGCTCCAAGAATCTTCTCGACACAGTCATAGTCAATAACTGTTGGAAGCTTTCTCTCTAAGTGAATGCTTTCCAGTAGCTCAGTCGGGTCGTCCTTTCTCATGTGTTCAGAGCAAACATACTTGAAAAACACTCTGAGAATAGTAACAACCTTGGCCCTTGTTCTTGAAGATAGATTCTCTGATCGCTCAATTAGGTATGAATGCAACTGCTGAGTACTTACAGTATCAACATCTTCATTAATTGATTCTAAATAACAAAGAAAGCATGCTATCTCCCTTTTATAGGTTGCCCTGGTTGCGGAAGAAGCATGCCTTTCAACAATAAGGCTCTCTTCAAAAGCCTTAAGTAAACTCTTAGTTGTTTCCTTCATCATCTCTACGCTGGTAGCGGAGAATTGCAGGATAAGAGTAATCATTCTGAGATGGAGTAGTGGAATTACCTGAATTCTGTCTTCTACCAATCTGCTGTTGTAAATCCTGCCATCTGTTAACAGTTATCACCTCTTCCTGCTTCTGTGTAGGCGCAGAAGAAGACTCCTCCTGTCTTGGTGTTTCAGAATTCAAGTACTGGTCAAATCTCTTTCTTGGCTTTTCATACTCAGGCATATCTACAGAGATAGACTCCTGCTTGAAGCCTGTAGCAACAACAGTAACCTGAACCTTGTCTCCAAGATCTGGATTATAGGCCTGACCAGAGATGATAAGAGCATCAGAATCACAGTTCTCTGTAATAAGCTCAACAACATCCTGGAACTCTGTAAGAGTAAGACCATCTCCTGCTGTAACATTTACAAGAACGCTCTTAGCTCCATCAATCTTGGCATTTTCAAGAAGTGGATTGTTAACAGCAAGTCTTGCTGCATCTATGGCTCTGTTAGCTCCTTCACCGAGACCTATTCCCATGATTGCATCTCCCTTGCCCTTCATAACTGTTCTTACGTCAGCAAAGTCAATGTTTATCTCACCCGGCTCAGTAATAAGCTCTGAAATGCCCTGAACACCCTGTCTCAATACATCATCAGCAAGAAGGAAGGCCTGTCTAATTGGTGTGTTGTTTTCAGCAACCTTCAGTAGGTACTGGTTAGGAATGAGAAGAAGTGTATCTACCTGCTTTCTAAGCTTCTCTATACCCTGATTGGCAAACTCAAGCTTCTTTCTACCTTCAAAAGCAAAAGGCGTAGTTACAACAGCAACTGTGAGAATATTTTCAGCTTTTGCAATCTCAGCAACAATTGGAGCAGCACCAGTTCCAGTACCACCACCCATACCAGCAGTGATAAAGACCATATCTGTTCCATGGAGAAGCTTTTTAATCTCTTCCTTGCTCTCTTCAGCAGCCTTCTCTCCCATCTCGGGAATTCCACCGGCTCCAAGACCGCCTGTTAGTTCTTTTCCAATTGGAAGTCTTATGCTGGCATTAGATCTCTGAAGTGCCTGGACATCTGTATTCATGGCTACAAAGGTAACCTTTTTAAGGCCTGCTGAAATCATTCTGTTGACAGCGTTTCCACCTGCTCCGCCAACACCAATAACCTTAATTTCAGTAGGCTGACTCTGTTCGTCACTCAATAAATCTTCAATAGTTGCAAAATCCATTATATTTCCTCACTCAAAATATACATCAAACAACAGTTTTGATAAAGTTGGACAGCTTTCTGAAAAAGCCGGATTTTGAAGAATCCTTGCCATTGCTCATCTTGGATGAGCCACCACCACTTCTTCTGGCCTCTGACTTCAGTAGTCCAAGAACAGTTGTGTACCTTGGATCAATGTAGGTTCTGTCCAGTCCTGGAAGAGCCTCAGGGAAGCCAATTCTTGCCTGCATGCGGAAAATCTCATTAGCAAGCTCTGTAGCTCCTGAAATAAGAGAGCCTCCGCCAACAAGCACAACTCCACCACCAAAGTTTCCTCTAACGCCCTTAAGCTCCAAATCCTGTTTAAGAAGAGAAAATATCTCAGCCATTCTAGGCTCAATTATCTTACTCAGCTCAACTCTAGGCATCTGTATAGAAGGCAGCCCTCCAACCTGTGGGATAATTATCTTATCTTCAGGTTTAACAGACGGGATAAAACAGCTACCGGACTCGCACTTAATCTGCTCTGCTGTATTCTTTGGCTTGTTAAGAAGGAAGGCTATATCATTAGTAACGTTGTTTCCTCCAAGATCAACGCCACCAACATAACAAGGAGAACCACCCTGGTACGCAATCATGTTAGTTACGTTTGAACCAATGTTTATCAAGAGGGTTCCCATTTCCTTTTCATCTGTTCCAAGAACCACCTCTGCATCCGCAAGCTGCTCAAGAACAAGGCGTGAACTGTTAAAACCTGCTCTCTGCAGGCACTTCTTTGTATTTAAACAGTTAGTCTGAGAACCAAGGACAACAAGAGCCCTGCTTTCAAGCCTGTGACCAGACATATTCACAGGGTCTTTTATGCCGCTTTTTCCATCAACACTAAAATCCTGAACAAGGGTGTGAAGTATAAATCTATCCTGAGCAAGCTCAAAAGTTCTAGCCACCTCAAGAGACTTAAAAATATCTGAACTGGTTATCTCAAGACCCTTTGTGTTTATTCCAATAACGCCTTCACTCTGGCGCCCTTCAATTGAAGAGCCCCCAACTCCAGCTATAAGTGTCTGAACCTCAACTCCTGCCTGTAACTCTGCTTCCTGGACAACGGAAGTAACGGATTTAAGAGTCTGCTCTACGTTAACAATAACACCGTTACGTACCCCTTCACTGGGTCTTTCGCAGAGAGTGTCTATCATAAGAGAGCCGTCTTTGGAAATAGAGCCTATAGCAGCCCGAATCCATGAAGAACCAATATCAAGCCCCATCATTACTTTTTCTGAAGCCATATCTCTCCCTCCTTATTTCCTTTTGACCAAAGCAGTTGAGTAAAGGTCATACCTGACTCGTTCGGCTGACCCCTCATGCTTCTGAACTATAAGTTCCAGTGCTTCAGACAGTCGAGAAGGTGTAACAGGTTCACGAACATATAAGAACGTGTTCATGCCGGATAAAACCATCTCTATCAGGCCGAATTCATTACTGTTATTATTATCGTATTTTATAGTAGTTATCAAGTTGTTTGAACTAACCGAACCAGCCAGTTCAAGCATCTGATAAAAGCCCTGATCATAGCCCCATTTATCAATCAAAACAGCATAAGCAGTGTTCAATTCTACAGCCGGAAGCTGTGAATAAAGATTAAAAGTGTCTTCATCTGTCTCCTGCATGGAAGAAGAATCTGCCAGGTAGTAAACCCTGCCTATCTCTGACTCTGAGTACGCCCTGATTCTGTAGTCTTGATAAACAACATCTATGTTGATAGTAGATGGGAAATACCTCTGGACAGACACAGAAGTCACACTTTCATAGCCTTTTATGGTATTTTTAATATTTGAGACAGATATCTCGAAAATATTCATGCCCTTCAACCTGTTTTGAAGCCTGATCAGATCACTATTCATGGTTCCACTCTGGCCTGAGACTGTAACATTTACTTCCATTACATCAAAATAACTAAGGTTCCTTGCTGCAAAAAACAAAGCTGCAACCAAAATTACAACAAAGAGCAGAACCAGAATAAGACCAAGCAGTTTTCTATTTTTCATAAAGTGCAGGTTCCTGACTGTAATCGTATTTCTGATAGACCGGAAGTTCGGCCTTCTCCTTTTCTTTTTTGAATGTTTTCAGTAGCAAGAAACACTCAATAATTACCACTGCCACATCCATGCCATAGGAGAAAAACGGCATACTTAAAAATGAAAATGGCAGAACTTCAAATACTGAAGCAGTATTGAGAATAAACTGCCACACTATTAGAGTGGTCATAGAATTGCAAAGGTTTGAATAGAAACAGTTTATGTTCCTCAAGCCCCTGGCTCCACTGTAACCGAGGATAATAATCAGGATGAATAGAAAAGAGACAACTCCAAATCCAAAGAATCCAAATTCCTCAAATATGTTACACAAAATATAGGGACCAGCTATTCCATCAATCACTCCGTATTTATACAAGCCTTGAGCTGCCCCCTTACCCATAATATTTCCAGAAGAAATGCTTTTGTAGCGAAGTACTGACTGAGTTGCATCGTTCCCAGTAAAGAGACCTGGGATAAAGAAGCCCAGTATCTCTTTTATCTCATTAGGGTCTGAAAGGACAGTACAGACAAAGGGGACACCAATAAAGAGGATAAGTAACAATACTCCCCCAAGTCCTACTCCTCCCAGAGCAAACAAGTAGATAATCAGCACCAGAAACAAGAGACTCATCATCAGATTCTTCTCTAGCGTAACTACAAAGAAGAAAGCTACGCAAAACAGTAGAGGAAGAGCTATCTCTCTAAGCCTGTCAAAACTGTTGTTTCTTTTCCCAAAATAGTGAGAAAGGTACATACTAATTCCAAGCACCAAAAGGGAATAAGTAAACTCAGAAGAAAACAAAGCTCCAAGTTCAGAAGCTATTGCCAGGCCAAAGAAGATAAAAACCGAGAGAGGAGATAGTACCTCAAAGCTCTTCTCTGGCACAAAATAAAACAGTAGCCCAATAACTAAACCACTGAAAATATAGATTATCTGGTTCTGCAGATAGTAGTAGTGATTTCTACCTTCAGTTAATGCCTGGGGATAAGTAGCTGAAAATGTACAAACAAGACCTAAAACAACAAGAATCAGGATAACTGTGAACAAGACAACTGAATTTCTTTTGAAGTTAATTGAGCTTTTCCCTTCTGAAACATTTCCAGTAAGGGATTTGCCCATGAAATTCCAGTCATCATAATTATTCCTGTTCACAGTTCCCACCTTGCGATTACTGGAATAATTATAAAAAAATCAAAGTGCGCTTGCAACAGTTACGTCTACTGTGTCACTGATCTGTGTAAAGTTAATATTCTGAACAGAAGCCTGCTCAATCAGATACTCAGGAGTAGTTCTGCGTGCAATCTGACCCTTCTCAACAATCTGTTTTTCACTGAGATAAACAATATTTGACTTGGACATTTCAATCTTACTAGTTATGCCGGCACTTACAGCACTCTGCCATACAGGAACGAGCATGCACAGACCAACAAAAACAAGAATCACTACTATTGAAAAACTCTTTCCTTTTGCTCTTAATGCTTTACCCATTTTATATGCTCCTTTTTTCAACAACTCTCAATTTTGCACTTCTAGACGGAGAATTTGTTCTGCACTCCTCTTCCGTTGGAACTATAGGCTTCTTTGTAAGAATCTCTACTTGGTCCGTATGCCTTTTGAAAAACCATTTAACTGGTCTATCTTCCAAAGAGTGGAAGGTAATAACTGCTAACCTTCCTCCTGGAACCAAGGCCCTTATAGCATTCTCCAGAGAGCTCTCTATCCTATCCAGCTCCCCATTTACCTCTATTCGCAAAGCCTGGAAGGTTTTTGTTGCAGGATGAATTCTCCTGTGCCTGTATTCACCCGGAACTGCGTTATAGATGACTTCTGCCAGCTCGTCTGTTTTCTCTATAGTTTTTTGCTTTCTATACTCACAGATAGCCTTAGAAATTCTTCTTGAATACCTCTCCTCTCCATAGTTGTAAATAACATTTGCCAAATCCTCTTCGGCGTATGTGTTTACAACATCTTTTGCCGAGAATCCTTCATTTGCATTCAGTCTCATGTCTAAATCTTCAGACTTTCTGAAACTGAAGCCTCTTCCAGATTCCTCATAGTGAAAAACGCTGATTCCAAGGTCAAAAAGTACTAAATCAACCTTTGGACCATCGTAGTTCTTCCAAAAATCATCAAACCAGGTTGCCTTTGCTTCGAATCTGTCTCCAAAACCTGAAAGCCTGTTTATGGCCTTAGCCCTGATGGCATCATCTCTATCTAGCCCTATAACTTTCAAAGCCGGATACTCAGAAAGAAACAGAAAGCTGTGTCCGCCTTCTCCGAGAGTGCAATCAACCATAATTGCCTTCTCTCTTTTTGGAACCAGATACTGCAGCACCTCATCTTTCATGACCGGACAGTGTACGTACTGCATCAGATTCCCATCCTTTGAACGCTGAGATTGTTTCCAGCTTCTGTTATCTGGTTTCTGTAGCCTTCAACAAGCTTCTCATAGCATTCGGAACTAAGAATCTCTACGTGGTTTTTAGAGCCGAGAATTACGCACTCGGTCTTGGAAGTCAGATTTGCATAATCCCTCAGTACCTGAGGAATACTTAGTCTTCCGGCCTTATCGAGTTCAACTTCCCTAGCCGGGGCAATAACTGCCATATCCAGGGCTCTTGAGTTCTTGTTGAACATGGCTAAAGGGCCATAGTTAATCTCGGCATCAAGATTATCAAAATCTTCTTTAGTAAAGAGCCACAGTGAGTTGTCCATGGACTTTGTCAGCATCAGTCCGGTAGCACTACCGAGCTGTTCTCTGATCCTTGGGGGAATCATGAGTCTGCCTTTTTCATCCATTGTGTTTCTGAACTCACCGTTCATTTTTCACTCTCCCACTTATTCCCAATAAATATCCAGTTTTTGGGAATTTTTACCACCTACACCCTTTTTTATCCCACTATTTACCACTTTTCAACCACCTTAAGACAAAAAAATAGAGGAAAATCAAACAGATTTTCCTCTTATACTTAACATCTATTAAAGTTATATAACTTTTATTTATTTCAAGCAGTCAGGTATTTCACCCCTGTTTTCAAAAATTCTTCTCTTCTGACTATCAAGAATCTTCTTACAAATTCTTACAGCAGATGGAGTTACCTCAACCAGCTCATCGTCTTTTATGAATCCGATTGCCTGCTCAAGAGTCAGTTTCTTAACAGGTGTTAATGTTACAGCATCATCATGGCCAGAAGCTCTAAGGTTGGTAAGTTTCTTGGTTCTGGTTGGGTTTAGCAGCAGATCTCCTTCTCTATTTCTTTCTCCCACAACTTCCCCTTCATATACTGGGTCCCCTGGGACTATGAAAAATCTTCCTCTGTCTTCCAGTTCCCACAAGCCATAGGCTACAGCCTCACCTGCTCTGTCACAGATAAGAGAACCTGAAGATCTGTCCGGGAAGTCTCCCTTGTATGGTTCATAACCTCTGAGGCTGCTGTTCATAATTCCGTAACCGTGAGTATCTGTTAAAAACTCATCTCTATAACCAATAAGGCCACGGGCTGGAATGGAGAACTGAATTTTAACTCTTCCGTTTCCAGGATAGTTCATATTTTCCAAAATAGCCTTTCTCTTGGCCAGCTTCTCCATAACAGTTCCACTGTACTCTTCAGGGCAGTCTATAAGCAGCTCCTCAACCGGCTCCGTCTTGTGACCAAACTCATCTGTTCTGAAAATGATTTTAGGCCTACCAACGCAGAGCTCAAAGCCTTCTCGCCTCATCTGCTCTACAATGATTGCCATCTGGAACTCTCCACGTCCTTTAACTACAAAGCTTTCATTATCAGACTTTTCAATAGAGATAGAGACGTTTCTAAGAGCCTCTCTCTGTAAACGCTCCCAGATTTTTGCTCCTGTGACCTGAGTTCCTTCTTTACCTGCAAGAGGAGAAATATTCTTTGAGAAGAGCATGGACACAGTTGGCTGGTCAACATAGATTCTTGGAAGAGCTTTAATATGGTTCTTATTACAAATAGTATCTCCTATAGACACGTCTTCTATTCCTGAAAGAACAACTATATCTCCACTCTGAACATCCGCAGCCTCAGCAAACTTAGGCCCATCATAGACCTGAAGTCTGGTAACTCTCAGAGGTATATGGTCTCCTTTTTCATTAATGCACACCAGGACATCATTAACTGAAGCACTCCCGTTAATAATCTTTCCAACAGCCAGACGGCCAAGATAATCACTGTAAGACAGGTCCGAAACCAGCATCTGAAAAGGCTCCTCTGTGTCATAGACAGGAGCTGGGATACTCTCTATTACCGCATCCAGCAGAGGGTGAAGGTTTTTAGCCTCTGGATCATTTAAGGTTTTTGAACAGATGCCTTCTCTACCGTTTGCGTAGAAAACAGGAACTTCCAACAGAGCCTCATCATCTCCAAGCTCAAGGAGCAGATCGTATACTTCATTCAGTACTTCTTCAGCTCTGGCGTCCTGTCTGTCAATCTTGTTGATTACAACTATTACAGCTAGCTTCTTCTCTAAAGCCTTCTGAAGAACAAATCTAGTTTGAGGAAGCGGGCCTTCGGCAGCGTCACACAAAAGGATTACGCCGTCTACCATACTCAGACCTCTTTCAACCTCCCCGCCAAAATCTGCGTGGCCCGGAGTATCTATTATATTTACCTTAACGCCCTTCCATTTGATAGCACAGTTCTTGGCGTTTATGGTAATTCCACGCTCTCTTTCAATGGCCCCGCTATCCATTATGCGGTCCTGTCCGTCTTTTGATGCAATACCGCTCTGCTTAAACAGCGCATCTACAAGTGTAGTTTTACCGTGGTCAACATGAGCAATGATTGCAATGTTTCTGATGTTTTCGTTTCTTTTGATCATTTTTCTTCTATTCTTGAATCAAGATAGGCTTCCAAAGCGTCAAATGTCTGTTTCAGATCCCTGAAACGCAAAGTAGCATTTGCATCCTGATACGTATCCTGAGCATTGACAATAACTATTTTTGCACCACTTTGTCCAGCCAGAGCAGGCAAAGATGCCGCCGGTTGTACAAGAAGCGAGGAGCCAAGGACCAGACAGAGGTCTGTATGGGAGAAATCATGCCAGGCACTGTTTAGAATTCTTTCATTCAAAGCCTCTTCGTAGAAGATAATATCTGGCTTAATTACAGACTTACACACTGGGCAGTAAGGAACCTTTCCTTCTCTCACCTGCGGTGCTATTTCAGCATAGGTGAACTTCTTACCACAACCTTGGCATGTGTGGTATTCAGGGCTTCCATGAACTTCCATAACAGTGGTGTTTCCAGCTCTCTGATGAAGCATATCTATATTTTGAGTGTAGACTTTCTTCAAAAAACCCTGCTTTTCCATCTTAGAAAGAACTCTGTGAACCACGTTCGGTTCATAGTCCTCCAGGTGGTACCAAACATCTTTGGCCCACTTGTAGAAGATATCCGGCTTTCTTCTGAAAAAGGTCATGGAGATAATCTCTTCTACGTCCATCCCCATCCAAGGGTCTGTGTATACTCCATGCTGACCTCTGAAGTCTGGAATTCCACTGAGGGTGGAGACACCAGCACCGGTGAAAACAGTCATGTTCTTGGAGTTTTCTATAAGAGAAACAAGCTTATCAAACTTCTTCTCAAACACCTCTGGGTTTTCAGCATAAGAGTCATTAAACATTTTTTACCTGCCTTCCAACGTATGTGTTGCCATTAAGGTACAGAAATTCAACATTTAACATGTCTCCGGGCTTTATATCTGTACAAATATCAAAAACTACCATTTCATTGTGCTCGTTTCTGCCAAGCATCTGATGGGTATTGTCCCTGGAAGGATAGAGGCAAAGCACTTCCTGCACCCCAGAGGCCCTCTGCTCCTTAAGGGAGGCAGCCTTCTTCAACTGAAAATCAATGAGGCTCTGAAGGCGCTGCTGTTTCTCCTTCTCGGGTAGCTGGCCATCCATGTCACAGGCGCGGGTGCCCTTTCTCGGGTTCCAATAATACATGTAGGCCTCTATGTAGCCAACCGTATCCATGGCCTTAATAGTTTCCTGGAACTCCTCTTCAGTCTCACCAGGAAAGCCGACCATTACATCTACTGCAAAAGTTATTCCTGGTACGCGGGTTTTTATCTTCTCAATCAAGGCCAGGTACTGCTCAGAGGTGTAACGCCTGTTCATGTCTCTAAGAACCCTGGTGCTTCCACTCTGCATTGGCACGTGGATGTGCTTAGCCACCCTCTCTTCTTGGGCAATTACTTCAATCAGCTCATCAGAGAAATCTTTTGGGTGAGGAGACTCAAAGCGAATCCATTTTATATTTTTACACTGCTTACACACTTCTCTAAGAAGCTGAGGGAAACGAAGACCCTCAAAGCTGTACGAGTTAACATTTTGGCCAAGGAGTGTTATTTCCCTAACTCCCTTTGAGTCCAGAAACTTTACTTCTTCAATTATCTGTTTTGGGTTTCTACTGACTTCCCTGCCTCTAACATAGGGAACTATGCAGTAGGAGCAAAAATTATTACACCCGTTCATGATAGGGACAAAGGAAGAGAACTCACCCTCTTTGTAGTAAGAGAGAGCAAAATCATAGTCCTTGTTATGGACAAACTCTATTTCTTCATCTTCGCAAGCAGCTTCAGCTATCTGAAGGATCTTCAACTTATCATTTACAGGAACTACATAATCTAGCTGTGGAGCGTCTTTTTTAATGTCTTCTCCAAGTCTGTCAGCCATGCAGCCTGTAAGAATCAGAGTCATCTTCTTTTGCCTTTTTATGGGCGTGTAGGAGCCGAGTCTACCCCAGATTCTATTTTCTGCACTCTGCCTGACGGAGCAAGTGTTAATTATTGCTACATTACACTCTTCTGGCTTATCAGCCTTCTTCCAACCAGAGCCGAGAAACAGAGCCTCTAAGGCATCTGATTCAGCTGTGTTCATCTGACAGCCGTATGTTTCAATAAAGAAATACCTCATAATTCCTCTGTTTCTATGCCCATTCTGCGGCAGGCTGCGATTACTGTGTTTTCCATAAGGGAGGCAACTGTCATTAGTCCAACTCCTCCTGGAACAGGAGTTACCTTCAAGCTTCCACCGTCTTCCTGTGAATAGCAGAAGTCTCCTACCAAGGCGTAGCCACTTTTCTTAGTACTGTCTCCAACCCTGTTTGTTCCAACATCTATAACAACAGCATCTTTTTTAACCATGTTTTCTTTTATGACCCTCGGCCTACCAACAGCACAGATAACTATATCTGCATTTTTCAAATAAAACTCAAGGTTCTCTGTCTTAGTGTGACAAAGTGTTACTGTAGCATTTCTCTTTTTCTGACTGAGAAGAGCCGAGACAGGCTTACCGACAATTCTGCTTCTACCAACTACAACAACATTTTTACCTTCGGTCTCTATGTTGTAGTAATCAAGCATGTACATAATTCCCTTCGGAGTGCAGGCAACTAAGCCCTTTTCCTCAGTTAAGAGCCTACCAAGGTTAGTTTCACTGAAGCCATCAACGTCTTTTTCTGCGCTTATATACTTTAAAACCCTGGTTTCATCCAAATGTTTTGGAAGCGGAAGCTGAAGAAGAATTCCGTCTACCTTCTCATCCTTTTCCAGCTCTTTAATTCTGCAGATAAGTTCCTCTTCAGAAATATTCTCATCCAGATCTACATCTAGATGGCCAATAGAGGTTTCTTCGCAGGCCTTCTTCTTATTTCTTACGTAAACAGCACTTGCAGGATTATTACCTACGTAAACAACAGCCAAAGTAGGCTTTCTTGAAAACCTGGCTTCAAACTTCTCTGATAGAATTCTTGTATCTGCCTTCATTTTAACAGATGGCTCTTTTCCTGAAAGTAACATCCTAGTCTCCGTATTTATATAAAACAATATATCTTATTTGTAACTTATTGTGAACATTGGCAGTTTTCCCATAAAATACTAAACTAGTCAAAACGGGATTAGATTATCCCTTACGAGGTAAAACATGAAAAAATTTTTAATTGTTTTATTGATTCTCACAGTAGCTCTTGTTTCAGTTTTTGCTGACACCTACTACGAGAAAGGAGACACATTCTTTTCAGTTAATGTTGGTGTCAACTTCCCTACATTCCTGTTCTTCCCGAACAGTTCTGCTGACACCTTTGTTTCCGGCTTCAATGGAACACACTATTCTTTGGGCGGCTACGCCTCACTTTCCTACCAAAGCTTTCTGAACAGACATCTGGCCCTGGGTGGAGGAATTGGATACGGTTTCAATTTCTCCAAGTCGAATCTTCTGTTTGCAACTGTCCCTATTACTGTAAAGCTCACATACGTTCCTATTCAGTCTTACAACTTTGATCTTAAGCTAAATGCAAATGTTGGTGCTTCTGTTCTCAGATACAACAGCGAGCGCTACCTTGCTCCTTTTGTAAGTCTTACAGTAAACCCAACCTACTACTTCAGCGCCTCTTGGGGTGTCGGTGTTGAAGCTGGTCTTTGGTCCTGGTTTGAGTACTATCCCAAGAGTTCTACCTATGACAAATGGGAAGACATCTGCATAGGTGCTTTTACACCGCTAACCGTTTGTCTTACATACAGACACTGAGGAGGAGTTAAAATGAAAAAATCACTTTTTGTTCTTTTAATCTGCACAATTCTTTCTGTTTTTCTTCTCTCTTCCTGCAATGTAGACGCTTCTGACGGGCTAGCTGACCAGGTCAGAAACTCAGCTCAGGCTTCAGGCATAAGAGTTCTTCAGCTTCTTTCTGTCTCCGGTTCAGATGAGATGGTTATAAGAAGTGACAAGGGTATTTATAAAATCACTGAAGGAGCTCTGACAGCCAACTACCTTTCAAATGACATGAAGGCTGCCTACTGTGATGGAACTTATGTTTACTTCCTGACTCAGGCTGGAAAGCTGTACAAGTACACACTTACTGCCCCTTCTGACTGTGCTGTAGTATCTGATGATAATTCTTACTCATACCTTGATTCAAACGGGTTCCTTCTCGAAACAAAAGGAACTATTTCAAAAATTGGTGGAGATATTACAGACACAGACACCGTCTATGAAAAAATCTTGACAAGTGGAAACAGCTACCTTGGAAAGGTTTCAGGTGAAAATAAGTATTATTACAACGGAGAAGAGCTTGATACTTCTTTAACCTTTAAAGCCTTTATTGCTACAACTGGTTCAACAGCCTTTGCCGCAACTTCTGATAAGGAGATTTACTCTTGCAGCAGTTCCACTACCACTGCCACTGGACTAACTTTAACTAATAGTGCTTCCGGTCCAACCTGTCTCTATACAGATGGAAGCGGAACATATGCAGTATTTAAAACTTCAAATTCTTTTGATTATCTGAGTTCCAGTAGTTATGATACTGTTACGAGTGTCACTACCAACTGGGCTTCCAGTATAAGAAGTGTTGAAGTATCAGATATGGTTAGTGTAGGAACTGATCTTTATATTGCTACAACAAACAATGGAATTTGGAAGGTTACAAGCATTTCTGATAATGCAGCTGAACAGATTTTCTATTAATAATCTGTTTATTGGTAAAAAAATGGGAGCCATGGTTTTCATGACTCCCGTTTTTTTGTCTAGTTATCTCTAATTATCTGAGAATTGTAATTCTACCCTTGACAGCACCGTACTGTTCAGCAGTGATTACGCCACCGAGATAATCTGTTATGTAGTTGATGAGAATCTGGTTATCAAGCATGGACTTGTCAACTATGAACTCATTGTCAACAAACATGGTGTAACCATCACCCATATCCTGGAGCTTGTAGTTATGGCAAGCAAGGGTGTAATTCTTATCAGGATCAATTGGAGTCCAACCGGTCTCTTCTGAACCTACGTATACATCTTTAATTCTTCTCTCGCCTGCAACTTCAACAAACAGTCCAGCTTCATTTGCTACACAAGAACTTGGAATAGATGGGTCAATTGTATACTTAAGACCTGCAACCTGGAGGAAGCCACCGCTTTCACCTACTGCGTTTCCACTTCCGTCAGTTTGCTGCATTCTTACGTTCTTTGAGCCCCACTCAAGAGCATCAAGAATTTCCTGACCTGTAGCATAACAGACACAGAGGAGGTTTCCATAAGGATGAATCTTGATGATTGCATCAAGATTTACCTCTCCGGCATTAAGGTCAGCACGGATACCACCACCGTTTACGAATGCTATATCAGCACCTGAGATAGCCTTGTAAGCATCTGCACAAAGATCCCCAATGATTGTCTCGCTGTTTCTTACAATTCTTCCCAGCTCTGCTGTTTTAATTGGAAGAGTTACCTCAGAATAAGCAACAGGCTTCATAACCTCTTCTAGGTATTCCTGGTCAATTGCTTTAATAACTGCTGCAACCTCTGGATCTTCTTCAGTCGGATGGACAAACTCTGTCATAATCTTATGTGAATAAGGATAGATTATAAGCTGACCGAGGTTATTTAGCTTTGTACCTGTCTGAGAATAGACAACTGGCTTACCTTCGGCATCTTTAACGTACATGCTTTCAACAACTGAGTGTGAGTGAGCGTCAAGAAGAACATCAACGCCTCTAATATGCTCAATCAGGTCAATTGATCTGTCTGGAGCAGCATCTTCACCAATTCCAAGGTGTGAAAGGATGATTACATAATCAGCGCCCTGTTTTCTAACTTCATCTACATAGCTCTGAATTACAGCATAGAGAGCATCTCCTGTAGCAAAGTCATAAACAATCTCATCACCTTCCATGAAGTACTTAACGGTTGACTTGAAGAGTGTTTCATGAGTTGAAGCACCAATGAAAGCTACCTTTGTCTTGCCGTATTCAACAATCTCATAAGGCTTTGTGTCATTGATGAAACTCTGGCCAGAAGCACCATGGTAAGTAATTGTTGCATTCAGGTAGGTATAATCTGCCATCTCAACAAGTTCACCAAGACGCTCTACACCATAGTCAAACTCATGGTTTCCGAAGATAGCAAAGTCATAACCGGCGGCATTCATCATTTCAACAGGGTATTCACCTCTTGAAACAGTACCGACGGTTTCACCCTGAACAGCATCTCCGTTATCGACAAGTGTTACATACGGAGTTTCAGCAAGAAGGCTCTGCTTGTATGCAGCAATTGCAGGGAATGAAATATTCTGGTTATATCCGCAGTGAATATCATTGGTGTACAGAACATAAATGGGTTTCTCATTGGTTGACTGTGCAAACAGCATGGCACCAAAGAGGACTAACAGAAGTGTTATAACAACAAATCTTTTTTTCATACGCCACTCCTTAAAAAGCTTAAAAAAAGGTTAAAACCTCATGCTTAAAGAATATAACTGCTGTTAATTAGTTGTCAAATTGAATTATCTATAAAATCAGCTGGGTTAAGAGCCACTCCGTCCAGTTCTATTCTGAAGAAGATGAGTCCGTTTCCGGCTGTTCCAATGACTTCATTAGCTGAGACTCTCTGGCTTACAGACACATCCACTTCTGTCAGATAATCAATAAAGGAGGTATAGCCACCGGCGTGGGAGAACTTAACTCCGTATGTACCGTCAGTATTAATTATTATATCTACAACAGTGCCACCAAGAACTGAAGTAACAGTTGAAGGGATAGGACAGGAAAGAAGAATTCCATCAAGAACTACGCCTGAAGAAACCTGGTTGAACAGACCGCTGATAACTGCATCTTTTACAGGAAGTGAGAAATACAAATAGTTACTGTCTGCATCTGAAGCAGAGTCTATGAAGTACTCATCTGACGGGATAAAGAGTCTGGTTCCTGGAACAAGCTCATCAGACTCAAGTCCGTTTACTTCCTTCAGCGTTCCTGCTGAAATCTTAAGTCCAAGCTGAACGACAATAGAAGAGAGAGTGTCTGTTGAAGAGACCTGGTAAACAGTGCCGTTACGGTCAGGGATAATCAGAACATCTCCTGTGGCAATAGCCCTTCTAATACTGTTTACAGCATAGAGAGTTTTTATTGAAATGCCGTAGGAGGCAGCTATCTGCGCCACAGACTCCCCTTCCTGTACTGTGTGCTGAGTATAGGTAACCGGTTTTACAGTTGAAGTGGTTTTATTGGAAACATCTGAAAGAGAGACGGCTACTGCTGGAGAGACGTCTGTGTCATAGACAACTACTGTAACAGGTGTTTCAACTGTTTCTACAGCGTAATCAGAGCGAACTTCTGGCATTTCAAAATAGGAGTCTTCAACCTGAACAGGAGTTGTTTCTACTACTGATACACTCTGTTGTTCTGTAGTGGTTTCTTTGCTCTCGGCTGGGCCCTTCATAGACGACCAAACAAGAACTGCCCCTATACAGATAAGAACAGCAAGCAGGATAAAAGCAAAAATCAGCTTAAAGGAACCACTTGTGCTATTGTCTGAGGAACTGTTTGAATAATCGTCATAATCACGTGCCATTTTCAAAAACTCTCGACATTTGTGCAAATAAAAAAGATAATGAAATTATGTCATCTTCAAGTCAAAAAAGCAATACAGCCGGCTTTCTGACAGTGGTCTCCATTCTGGCCATTGCCGCCCTTTTGGTTCTGGCTTTTCATGATGTTTTCTCTGGTGAAATGCGTAGTGGGAAATACATGGATCCACAGGTTGCATCAACTGTTGTTGAGGGAACAATTTACGACAGAAACGGCCGTATTCTGGCCATGGAAGTTCCTGTCTACGACCTTTACATAAACCTGGATGGCATAGACAACACGCAGCTGGACATGCTCTCTCAAACTCTTAGTTTCTACACTTCTTATAATCAGAAACAGATTCTGAACATCTGTAACAAAGCTGAATCCTTGAAGGTGTTTATAGCCTCCTATGAAGATGAATCCTACTATCAGAAGATGCTCACAGAGGTCACTTCTTACGGCCTAAACACCTTTATCAGCACAACTAAGTCCTCTAAGAGAATATACCCGGCTCAGTTTCATTTGGCTCAGCTACTACTGGAAGTTGAGTCTTCTTACTCTGACATACTTAACCCAAGGCCCTCCTACGGAGAGCAGATTACTTATGGCTCAGATATAGTTCTAACTGCTGACTTGGATATTCAGTATTTCTCAGACTTGGCAGTTCAGAGAGTTTTCAGCCTTCAGAATCCACAGCTTGTTGTCAGCTTTATTATGGACAAAAACACTTCTGAAATACTGGCCCTGAGCACCTACCCCTTCTATGACCTGAACAGCCAGTCAACCGTAGATATGACTGATTATGCTTATCTAAAAACCTTTGAGTTTGAAGGAAAGACTTATGAGGCCTTACCTGTTATCAGCGCTGGTGATTTTGTTGATAGGCATGAAGACAGCGCCCTGATTAAAGAGCTGTTTAACAGCCACGCTGATGAGAATTCAAGCTCATTAGTTTTAAACATGTCAGGACCAAACAACAGCTACATTCTCTTCTTAGGAAGCATAGAGCCAACACAGAATATGGGAAAAGAGGCCCTGATAGAAGCAGCCTCCATTATTGAAGGTGGCCTGGTTTCTCAATCCAAGCTTTAACAGATAAGCCCTATTTCTTTTAAAAGTTTCTCTTGTTTTATAAGCATGGGCTCAGTTTCCATGTCATTTGTCTTATGATCTAAGCCGGAGAGGTGAAGAGTGCCGTGGATTAGGAGCCTGGAGAGCTCTTCAGTTTCACTTACAGAGAAAGCTTTAGCGTTTGTGCTCATTACAGAAAGGCAGATAATCATATCTCCAAGGTTTCTCTTTGCCTTTTTAGGAACTATGAAATCAAAACCTTCCTCTGAGTCTTCTGCGGCAAAACTGAGTATGTCTGTGCTGCTGTCTATATTTCTGTAATCTTTGTTGAGATTTCTTATATACTCTTCATCACAAAAAGTAACTGAGTATTCAACATTTTTAAGTTCAAGAACAGAGCAAAGCTTTTCTAAATAAGCTTTTACAGCCTTTTTTGGAGCTACTTCTGCAAACTTTTCATCTGTGTATTCAATTAAATAAGTGTTCATCAGTTATCTTCCTCATCCGGGTACTCAATTCTTGAATGGTAAAGAGCAAGAAGAGTCTTTAAGAATGACTTGGAAATCTTTTCCAGGTCCTTCATGGACAGGTCACATCTATTCAGCTGGTCGTTCTCAATCTTTGAAAGGAAAATCTGCCTGATAAGCTTTGCAAACTTGGCAGGTGTTGGCTCAGCTATAGTTCTTGCTGCAGCTTCAACGCTATCAGCGAGCATAACTATGGCGCACTCTTTTGAAGAAGGAGGATCAGCGTTATAGCGGTAGTCCTGCTCTTCAACCTGCCTGTCTGTTTCTTTTTCAGTTACAGCTTCATGATAGAAATACCTGATTACATCATTTCCATGGTGGTTAGCAATTATGTCTATAATCTCTGCAGGAAGACCGGCTTCTCTTCCCTTTTCAGCACCGCTACGAACATGGTTTCTTATAATGGAGACAGAAAGGGTTGGGTTAAGGTTTTCATGCTTACTCCCTCCAGTCTGGTTCTCTACAAAGTACTCCGGGTAGTCCATCTTTCCTATATCATGATAAAGGGCTCCAACCCTAGCTAGTGCTGCATTTGCTCCAACTTCAGAGGCGGCTGCGGCAGCCAAATCTGCTACCTGACGGCTGTGACTGTAGGTTCCGGGGGCTGCTTGAGAAAGGTGCACAAGTAGCGGTGAATCAGTATAGGCCAGTTCATGGAGACGGAATACTGTTGGAAGGTTCAGCAGTCTTTCGAGAATTGGAACTATTGAGAAAACAACCAGATTAGAGATGGCTGTTCTAGAAGCAGCAATAATAACAATAATCAGTATATTTTCTATTGCGCTTGTGCCAAGAAGAATAAAGAAGGCTGTGATTCCAACTGAGCTGAGAACGGAGAGCATGAACTGATAGATGGCGTCCAGCCTCTTGTTCATAAAGCGGACCATGTATGAACATGAGCCACCTATGGCTATACAGTAGAAGAAAGTAAAAATGGAGGCGCCAGGGGTAATAGCGGCACCAAGGCCTATCATTGTAGAAGCAATTATTCCAAGACGCCTTTTCCCACTAAGGGCTGTAATTAGCATAGGAGCAAAACAGACCGGGAAGAAGACAACACTGGTGAAAGAGAATCTGTCTGAGTATTTGAGAATAAAGATAGTTGCAGCTACAAAGACTACACAAATTGAAATGGTACAAATATTTAAGTAGCTAAGGGCATGCTTACTAAGCCTTTTGGCTATTTTGTAAAAGGCAAGGACAGCGGCCAGATAGCCAACGAGTAGAAGAAGAGTATCTCCGTAGAAGTCTTTAATGGAGAGACTGGCATTGTCCGCAAGGATGTGAAGAGTATTTATCTGGTCATCAGTGATTACGGTGTCAACAGGGATGATTACATCGCCTTTATAATATGAGGCCACCACGGGCAGGACCTTTGACTCGGCCAGGTCTCTGTAGTAGGTGGTCATAACATAGTCGTAGTGTATGTTTTCCACCAGGGAGTACCTGATTATGGAAAGTATGGTCTCTATGTCTGAAGCAGTTAGAAGCTCTGAGTACTTATTAATTGATGAAAGAACGTAAGAATCAATGTTTGAGGCGCACAGAAGGGAATTTATGTCTGCAATTGTGCCTTCTGAGCTGTCTACCGATGGGTCAATTATATCTATGGTAGTGTAGCCACTTTTGGTTGCCTCCAAAAGCTCGTCTTCAGAGAAGTAGCCAAGACCGATTATCTCATGAAGAACTTCGTAGGCTATGGCCATCATTCTGTTGGAGGAAGTTTCAACGTGGTCTTTGAAGAAGTCAAAGTTAGTTAAAATAGTGTCACTACTAGAGAGACTAAATGTGAAAACAGGGAGAACGCTGCTTCTTGCTCTCTCAATCATTTCTTTTGTGGCTGTCTGGTCTACTACGTCTACGGAAGTGAAGACATAAACAGATTCATCTGCTATGTAGCCACTCTTCATTTTTTCCAGGTACCTGTTGTACCTAACCCCTGTTTGAGAAGAGATAATCATAGAAGAGCCAACAGCTACAACAGTAAGTAAAATGATACTTATGGCAATAATCAGATTAGTTGCAGATGTGCTTTTATTGTTTATTTTCATACGCGTCTATTATCCTCTGCACTATCCTTGAACGCACAGTATCCCTTCCTGTGAAATTTATAAAAGAAATCCCTTCAACACCATAGAGCCTCTTTTTGGCGTCTATCAGTCCGCTTGATTTCTCATTTGGAAGATCAATCTGCGTTGTGTCTCCGGTAATTATAGCACAGGAATTCTCGCCCAGTCTTGTTAGAAACATCTTCATCTGACTGACAGTAGTATTCTGAGCTTCATCAAGAATTATGCATGAATTAGTTATACTTCTTCCTCTCATGTACGCAAGAGGCGCTATTTCAATCTGCCCTGTGTCTTCCAGCCTCTTAACTGTTGATGGAGAAAGAGTTGCCTCCATACTGTCATACAAGGGCTTTAGATACGGGTTCAGCTTCTGGCTTAGGTCTCCTGGAAGGAATCCTAGGCTCTCTCCAGCCTCTACTACAGGACGGGTAAGAATAATCTTGTGTTTTCTTCCACTTAAAAGCTCTCCAAGGCAGTGGCTTACGGCCAAATAGGTCTTTCCTGTTCCAGCGGGACCGGTAGCGAAGACTATCTGAGAGTTTTCCATGGCTGAAATATACTCTTCCTGCCTGATGCTTTTTGGGTAAACAGTTCTTGTCCCAATAGTGATAATTTTTCTTACAGAGTTTTCTACTCTCTCTTCTGCTGACTCTAGGGCCTTATACTCCATAAGAATCTCTGGCTGAGAAATATCTTCACTGATAGAGGCCAACCTTTGAAGCCTAGGAAGAAGTGCACTGAAGGCCTCTGTAACAGCTTTGTCTTCTCCTGGGTACTCTATTCTGTTTCCTCTAACCGTTAAGGTGCAGCCGAGAAGCTTCTCCAGGTAGTCAATATTTGTATCATTTGGTCCGCAAACTGTTGCAAGGACCTGTGGATTCTCAAAAACAAAACCCGCACTCATATCAATACTCCCATACACTGTTCTTCAGTGTATTTTGTCTCTTTAACTCAGGAATGGCATTCCATTTAATATAAACAGTAACTTCAGGGTTCCAATACCTCTCGCTGTTCTTTGTTGCAATAGAGGCAGAAGCTTCCAGGTTCAGGGTCCAGTCATGCATATAATGCACAAACTGAAGACTGAATTTGCTTAAGTTAAAGCCTGTAGACTTCCTTCCGTTTCCAAAGAAATCAAAAGACCTGAGCAAATCATCAAACATGAGGTTAAGACTAAAGTCTCCCTCATCATCATAGTATCTATAGAAACTTGTGTTTGTCGATGTTGACTTAATCTTTAAATCAACGAACTCTGAAATGGCAAAATCAAGTGAGAAATCAAAAACGAGGGACGAGCCGTACCTGTTATTAAAGTTCTTCTTGTAGGTTGCAGCAACAGAGGTTGAGAACCCTATTCTATTGTACCACCAGTAAATAGGAGTGAGAGTGTAATCAAGATGAACAGCCAATTCATCCGGATCAAAACTGGTGTTCTTGAAAGACATGTTTATGTAGTTCTTGTTGTAGCTTACTCCAAGACTGAGGGTCTTAAACTGAAAGTCTTTTTCAAGAACAAGCTTTTCAGTTAGTTTCAGGCTCTTATTTAAGAAAGACCATGAAAGTGTCTGTTCAAAAGTGTTTCCATCCCAGCCATCTTTACTAAAGTCATAAGTGTTAGTTACCTTAAAATCATAAGTCTCATCTTTCTGATTAACAGTAAGAGTTGTCTTTCCCTTCTCAAACAGCTGATCATCTTCCAGATAAAGCTGAGAAGAAGTCTTTATGGTGTAGACACCTTTAGTAAAGGTAATAGTTGGAGTGAGAATCAGATCCAGTGGTTTAAGTTGCTGATTTAAGCTGAAAGTAAAAGAGCCAAGAGTCTTTGAGAACTCAACACTGTGGGCCTTAAAACAGTCTTTTTCCCACTTCATCGGATAATCCGTGATTACATTTTCACTGAGTTTGTAGCGGTAAAGATTTATCTGCTGATTGTACTTTAAGCCGATTACAGGAGAGTTTATTGTGAGGTTTGAAAGTATTTTCAGATCCTTTGACTCAGGGTTTGTCTTGCTCTCATCCATGGTGTAAACATAGGTTGGAGTGAGTGTTTCAGTGACTGAGATAATATCCAGTGGTGAATTTGCCTTAAGATTCACCGTTCCATTGAATTTGAAATAATAAGAATCTTCCTCTTTAAGCTCATCCTTGAGGTATGTTCTGAAGTTGTAGTCCATAGAGACACCGTAAGAATCCTTTTCAGTCTTCTCACCCGGGTCTTTTGCAGAATAGGTGTTAAATGACTTTTCTTCCTCTTCACCCTCTTCTTCCTCCTCAAGCTCTCTGTACTCAGTTAGAAATGAATTAGCCAGGTCGTTTGAATATGTAACCTGCTTGGTTTTCTCTGTGTCTTTCTTAAAAGAGAAAACTGTACCGCTTAGGGTTGCGTCCAGTTCTGGAAGAACTGTGTTACTCTCTTCATAAATATGCTCAGTTGAGTTCCATTTAAACGTTCTTGCAGCCTCTAAGGTTGTAAGAGTGAAGCTCTGGTCCAGTGCCTTGAAAGAGGTTTTTAAGCTTGCTTCCCAAGTGTAGGTAGTAAGATTACTCTTGTAAGTGGTTGGAACAGTTGCTGCTTGGCCTAGAAGAGTATCCAGTTGAAATGTTGTGTTTCTGTTGTAAAAGTCATGCTTGACTTCAGGGTCACTTAAAACAGGAAAAGAAAGACTTAAAGTGGTGTTCCCCTTGGTGTAAGAGGCAGAAAGGTCTGCTGCGTAGCGCATTTTCCCGTAGTACGAATAAATAGGATCAGCCTTGTAGGCAAGGACACCCTTTGCATCTAGTACAAGTGAAGAATCTAGAAGAGTATTATGAGTGTCTACTCCTAAAGCTACACCGTAGTTTTTATAGGCATCTGCCATAAACACAAAGTAGTCTTTATTTTTACTGGAACTTGAAGAATCTGACTTTCTGTAGATAAGCCCATCTCTGACCATGGAAGAGTCAGACTCGCTTAGCAGACTCAAGGCGGAAAGAGCTGCAGCACTATCACTCGTACTTGAAGAAGATGAAGAAGAAGATGATGGCGTGTTCCATAGAGTTGGATACTTTCCGTACACTTCATATGTAGTATTAAGAAATAGGCCCTTGGTTCCTGAAATACCAACAGCTGGGTTAAAAGCCAATCTTGTGTTCGGATAGTAGAAATAAGGAATCCAGAGAACTGGGACTCTACCAAGCTTGATTGTTGCATTTTTAAAGACAAAATCTGACTCCAAAATGGCTATGTTTTGAGCTTCTATACTCCAGTACGGACCTTCATCCTTAGTTGAGAGAATAACGCCGTCCATAATCACCGGTCCACCGTCTCCTCCGTAAGACACAGTCTCTCCGTCTAAGTAGAAGGTTATCTTCTTGTTCTCTGAGTTAGTTTTTTCAATTGAAGATTCGCCGTTAAAGAGAGTTAAATCTAGAGTATCCCAGTTAAAAATAAGACTATCCCCTGTGTAGTCTCTAACTGAGCCACCAGAAAGGCTAACTGAGCCCGAGGCAGTTATCTCTTTAGTTTCAGTGTTAACTACAACCTTCTCTGCTGTGAGCTTTCTACTCTCGTCTTCCGAGCCGTCTGTTTTTATCTCCAGAACAATATTTCCCTTAATTACAATCAGAGAACCATCTGCTGTCAGACTGTCTGCATTTAGAATCTTCACAGAGTAAGAGTCTGCAAAGATTGAAACAGTTGAGAGAAGAATAACTAACAGCAGAAACAGTTTCTTCACTTAAGCAAGTATCTCCTTAAGAAAGTGCCCCGTGTAAGAAGATGGGCAGGAAGCCACCTCTTCAGGTGTTCCCTGAGCAACTATACTTCCACCCCCGTCTCCACCTTCAGGACCAAGGTCAATAATCCAGTCTGCCTGTTTAATAACATCCAGATTATGCTCTATTAGTACTACAGTGTTTCCTGCGTCTACCAACGTGTTCACTACTTCCATTAATTTCTTTATATCAGCAAAATGCAGTCCTGTTGTAGGCTCATCAAGTATATAAAGCGTCATTCCTGTTCCAATTTTACTTAACTCAAGACTGAGTTTCACTCTCTGAGCCTCTCCCCCTGAAAGAGTGAGGGCGCTCTGACCAAGCTTTATATAATCCAGGCCCACGTCCTCAAGTGTCTTAAGCTTACGTTTAATCGGTGGGTAGGCTTCAAAGAGCTTCAGAGCTTCTGAGACGGTCAAATCCAAAACATCACTTATACTGTGGCCTTTGAACTTAACAGCCAGTGTTTCCGTGTTAAAGCGCTTACCGTGGCAGACATCACAGGTTACATACACATCCGGTAGGAAGTTCATCTCTATCTTTAAGTTTCCATCTCCAGAGCAGTGTTCGCACCTACCTCCGGCTACATTGAATGAGAATCTTCCACTCTTGTACCCACGGGCCTTACTCTCTGGAAGCTTGGCAAAGAGGTCTCTGATCTGGCCAAAGACTTCAACATAGGTAGCCGGGTTAGACCTTGGAGTCTTTCCTATAGGGCTCTGGTCTATTCTTATAAGCTTATCTATGTTCTCAAGCCCTACTATATCTTTACAGTACTTAAAGTCCTTACTCTTCTTGTTGAAGTAGTCAGCTAGGTTTGTAGCTAGTATCTGGTTAAGGATGGTGCTCTTACCACTCCCTGAAACACCGGTGAGAACTATCAGTTTGCCAAGGGGGAAATCTACATTTAGAGATTTAACATTGTTCTTATCAGCGCCTATGAGGCATAGGTGTTTACCGTTTCCAGTTCTGCGCATGAAAGGTAGCGGGATGGTCTGGGCTCCACTTAGGAACTGGCCAGTTATGCTGTTCTTGTTGGCTATAATCTCTTCTGGGGTGCCCTCAGCTATTACGTGGCCTCCGTTCTCACCCGCTCCCGGGCCCATATCTACTATGTAATCAGCGTTTCTGATTGTGGCCTCATCATGCTCAACCACAAGAACTGTGTTTCCCAGGTCCCTAAGGCTCTTAAGGGTAGCAATCAGCTTCTCATTATCCCTCTGGTGCAGGCCGATTGACGGCTCATCGAGAACGTACAGAACTCCACTAAGAGCCGAGCCTATTTGAGTGGCAAGCCTGATTCTCTGAGCCTCACCGCCTGAGAGAGTTGCTGCGCTTCTATTTAAAGTCAGGTACTCAAGCCCTACGTTTTTCAGGAACTTCAGGCGGGCGAGAATTTCACGCCTTATCTGGCAGCTTATGGTCTCCTGTTCGTTGTTCAGTTTCAGAGACAGGAAAAAATCATAACAGTCTTTAACGCTTAAAGCTGTGGCCTGGTTTATATTCAGGCCCCCAACATACACTGAGAGAGCCTCTTTTTTAAGCTTTTCTCCGTGGCATACATCACATACTATGTCTGACTGGAAGTTTGAAATCCAAGCCTTCATGGCTATGCTTTCAGTCTGGGCGTAGCGCCTCTTCAGATCATTAATAACACCATGCCATCTTCTGTTTATATCCATACTACCCATGCGGTCTTCATAGTGCACGGCATATTTCTTTTCAGATCCGTAAAGAACCTTCTCCAGCTGGCTCTGTGTGAGCTTCTCAAATGGTGTATCCAGAGTAAAACCAGCCTGTTTGGCAAAGCCTTCAAAACCGGATCTGCCCCAAGCTGCATCTGGATTCAAGCAGGCTATGGCCCCCTGATTAAAGCTCTTTTTTCTGTCTGGAATAATCTTGTCTATATCATACTCAGTGATAAACCCAAGTCCGTGACAGTTAGGACAGGCTCCAAAAGGACTGTTGAAGGAGAACATTCTAGGCTGTATGTCACCAATACTGATTCCACAGTGAGGACAGCTGTTTTTCTCACTGTAAATCTCGCTTCTCTCTGACCTATCTTCACCTAAATAGATAATCTCAACAAGTCCATCTGTCATATCTATGGATTTTTCAATAGAATCAGCAAGCCTCATGTGGTCTTTTGAAGAGAGAACAAGGCGGTCTATTACTATACTTATACTGTGTTTAACCTGCTTATCAAGATTTATAGGATCTTCAAGCATGAGCATCTGACCGTCAACCTTAACTCTCTGGTAGCCAGCCTTCTTTGCGTCCTCAAAGACCTTCCTGTACTCGCCTTTTCTGCCTAGGGCTACGGGAGCCAGTACCATGATTCTTCCGCCTTCGCCGCTTTCTCGGAAGATTATATCTATAATCTGGTCAACAGACATCTTGTCTATAACTCTTCCGCACTCCGGGCAGTGAACTTCTCCAATTCTTGCCCACAGAAGCCTGAAGTAGTCGTAGATCTCTGTAATTGTGCCCACAGTAGATCTTGGGTTCTTACCCGTAGTCTTTTGCTCTATGGCTATAGCTGGACTGAGGCCCTCAATAAGCTCAACATCCGGCTTATCTAGGCGCCCCAGAAACTGCCTGGCGTAAGAAGAAAGAGACTCAACGTATCTTCTTTGGCCTTCAGCAAATATAGTGTCAAAAGCCAGAGAAGACTTTCCTGAGCCGGAAATGCCACTGACCACAATGAGCTTATTCTTATCAAGAGATAGGTTCACATCTTTAAGATTGTGCTCGTTTGCTCCCCTGATGATTAATTTTTCATTCATATTCTGATATTACTTGCAGAAGCTGCTCCTTGGCATCCGAAGCCGCAACTTCCCTGTAAATTTCTCCGTTCCTGTAAATATATACTTTTTTACCAATCCCTGCTACGGCAATATCCGCCCCTTTGGCTTCCCCTGGTCCATTTACCTGGCACCCCATTATTGCCACACAAATGTCCTTATTGCATGAAAGAATATCATTCTGGACCTCTGCAAGAAAGGCCTGGCTGTTAAAGCTCTTTCTTCCACACATGGGGCAGGACACTATCCTAACGCCTTTCTTTCTCAGGCCCATGGTCTTAAGCAGCTCTGTTCCAGCTATCACCTCATCTTCAATACTTCCAGTAATTGAGTACCTTAGAGTGTCCCCAATCCCTTTCTCAAGAAGTTTAGAAAGCGTAATAGTGCTCCTGACGCAGCTTGTAACAGCTCCCCCTGCTTCCGTAACTCCCAAATGAAGAGGATAGTCACTAAGAGAAGCAAACCTGCTGTAAGCAAGGTACGCTTCTTCCGGGTCTGAAGCCTTAAGGGAGACTACAGTATTATAAAAACCAAGGTTTTCAAACCATGAAATATACTCAAGAGCTGTGTCTGTCATAAGAGTAGCCATACCTAAGTTGTTCTTGTTCTTCGGAAGAGAGCCGCTGTTAAGTCCTATTCTCACAGCCACGCCACTGTCCAAGCATTTTTTGATAACTTCCTCAGTCTTCCACCGCTGCCCTATGTTCCCAGGGTTAATTCTCAGAGCGGCCACACCACAGTCTATGCAGTCCAGTGCGTTTTTATAGTCAAAATGAATATCTGCAACCACCGGCATAGGAGTATTCTTTACCACAAAGGACAACTGATCATGTTCCCCAATGTCCGGATAAGAGAAACGTATTATGTCACAGCCCATGGACTTAAGCTTAGCCATACGGAGACTGAAGTTCTCTTCTATGGCACTCAGTGGCCTGTCATACATGGTCTGAACAGTGATTGGGGCGTCTCCGCCAATAAAAACATCTCCAACTCTTACTTTTCTACTCATGGAAGCTTCTCCAAAGCCTTGAAAAACAGATCCCAGAACTTCTTAATATCAGCCTTAATAGCCTTCTTAACGTTCTTATTTATGCTTTCTCTAAGATCCACTGTAGCTCCATAGTGAAGAGTGCTCTTTAAATCCACTTCCACGTCTGTTTCTATGAACTTAAAAATAGTCGGGTCGGCCAGATAAGCAATAGTGCATGGGTCATGCATGGCCGGGTAGTCATGGATAAACTCCTTGCAGGACTTAACATAGTACTCCATGGAAGCAAGGAAGATTGATTTATAGTTTGTTTCTTTTGAAGCGCGAACCTTCTCAAGTATCTCTTCACTGAGCATGACCTGCAACGTTACATCCAGGCCAAACTGAACTATCTCTACTCCACTGTTAAAGACTATCTGAGCTGCCTCTGGATCAGCATACACATTAAACTCAGCAGTGCTGGTTACGTTTCCACCACAGGTTGAACCGCCCATAACTATAATTCTCTTAAGAGATGGGGCAAACCTAGGGTCTGCCTTTAGACAGACGGCCAGATCCGTAAAAGGCCCGACACTAACAAATGTTATCTCCCCGGGATTATTAATAACTGTATCCAGAGCATAGGTAATTCCGTTTCCTGCACACTTTAGCCTGCACTCAGGAAACACAGGACCAGCCAGACCGTTCTCGCCGTGTATGTTTCCAGCCACTACCCGCTCTCTGATAAGGGGAGCAACAGAGCCAGCATACACAGGTACATCCAGATTAAGAGCCTGCGCCAGGTTGAGGGTGTTTGTAAGGGTTTTTTCTCTAATCTGGTTGCCGTAAGTGGCAATAACTGCCTCAAGTTTGAAATACTCTGACAGGCCTTTAGCCATGGCAAGAGCTACAGCATCATCATGACCAGGATCACAATCAAAAATAATTCTTTCCATACTATCTGTCCTTTGAAAGTCTGTATGCAGTCTCAAGTCCAACCTTTATCATGTTGTCATTTGCCTGCATCCTGTCTTCATTCTTAAAGCTCTCACCAGTTATACAGTTATCTGTCATGGTAAGAATTGAAAGAGCCCTCTTATGAGTATACATGGCGTTACAGTAAAGGGCTATGGTCTCCATATCTGAAGCCAATGCTCCCATATCTGTCCACTTCTTGTACTCACTCTCTCTAGCACTGTAGGTTGAAAACAAATCACTGGAGAGAGTCATGCCACACCTGTAATCAACTCCCAGCTCTTTTGCACAATCAATAGCCTCAAACAAGAGAGATGAATCAGCACAAGGAGCAAGAGTTCCCGGCAGGTTGTACTGATCTGCCCAGGAAGAATCAGTTGAGCAGCACATGGAAAAAATGAGGCACCCAAGAGGCAAATCTTTCTGTAGCCCTCCACTGGTTCCTATTCTGATTATACTCTCCACGCCGTACTCAGTATAAAGCTCGTAGGAATAAATCCCTGCACTAGGAGCACCCATGCCACAGGACATGACAGAGACAGGAACACCCTTGTAGGTTCCAGTGTAACCTAGAACATTTCTTACATCTGTAACCAGCCTTGAGTTTTCCATAAAGTTCTCAGCGCAGTACTTAGCCCTAAGCGGGTCTCCTGGCATGAGAACTGTTTTTGCAAAATCTGAAGCACTTGCTCTATTATGTGGAGTCATAAAAAACCTCTTTACCCTTAGATATCTTAACACATGTAAACAAAAGAGCCAACTGGTATTACCAGTCAGCTCTTAAATTTAAGGACCAAAAATCTGTCAGCTTGAAGACTTCTCGTACGGCAGGCCTGCACTTCTTGGTGCAAAATCCTTACCGGAGAAAGCAATAAGAGCTATCAGGGTAATGGCGTAAGGGATAATATTGAACACCTCTGACGGAATAGATGTTCCGCTAAGAAGTACTGACAGTGCCTGAGAAGCTCCAAAGAGAACTGAAGCTCCGAGAACTCCGATCGGAGTCCAACGACCGAAGGCAACTGCAGCAAGAGCAATAAATCCTCTACCACCAATGAGTGTTGAAGTGAACTGTGTTGTCTGTGTCATAACGGCACAGGCACCGGCCAGACCACCAAGAACACCGGAAACAAAGACACCAATGTATCTTACACGTCTAACATTAATACCAACTGAATCAGCTGCTGCCGGGTGTTCACCACAGGCTCTAAGGTGCATTCCAAACGGAGTCTTATAGAGAACAAACCATGAAAGAACAACAACACCAATAGCAATATAGAATGAAGGATAGAATCCAAGACCATCTGTATGCATTCTGATTGGGATAGTATCTGTTCTGTCCATTCCGAAAAGAACCTGACAGGCAAAGATTGTTATACCATCTGCAAGAAGGTTGATACCTGTACCTGAAATGGTCTGGTTAGCCTTGAGGTCAATGGCTGCTACAGCATGAATCAGGGAGATAATACCTGAGATAAGCATGGCAATGAGAACACCGACCCATACAGAACCGCCACCTGCTCCGGTACTCTGAAGGATAAATGCCGTACATGCTGCAGCACAGGCACCAATACTCATAAGTCCTTCAAGAGCAACGTTAACAACACCGCTTCTTTCACAAATCATTCCACCAATAGCAGTAATGAGAATAGGAGCAGTAACCATCATGATTGTAGGAATCATATTTAAAATATTCATTTTGCAGCCTCCTGTTCTCTCGCTTTCTTGATTTTCTGTTTTGCTCTGTATTCCTGGACTTTACCAAGACCGGCTCTAAGAGCAATAAAGATAACAATAAGACCCTCAATAATGTTTACAACCTCTCTCGGAATATTCATGAACTGCATAAGTGAATAGGCACTTCTGAGTGCTCCGAAAAGAATACCGGCAAGGAAGATTCCGGGAGCCTTACTGTTACCGACAAGGGCAACTGCAATACCCATAAAGCCGTAGTTATCCTGACCCTGCATGATTCTACCGAACTTAAGTGAGCCGAGAAGAACACATGCGCCTGCAAGACCTGCAAAGGCTCCTGCAATAGCCATTGAAAGAGAAATGGCCTGAGTGTCATTGATACCTGAGCAACGAGCTGCATCCTTGTTAAAACCTGTAGCTCTGAAGCTGAAACCAAGCTTGGTCTTCTCCATGATGAACCAGTAGACAAATACTGCAAGAATCATGAAGAAGAAACCTATGTTGAGGTTTGATTCAGAGATAAATACTCCCTTAAGGATAGATGTGGAAGCAAGATCTGCTGTTCTGTAGGTCCTGTTTGTAAGACCTGCAGGGAAGAGATAAAGAGCAACAAGTCTGTAAATGTACAGTGCAATATAGTTAAGCATGATTGTTGCAACAACTTCGGAAATCTTGAACTTAGCTTTCAATATACCGACAATTCCACCCCAGATAGCTCCGGCGAGAACTGCAACTACCATACAGAAGAGCCACTGGCCAGGGAAAGCAGGAATACATACAGCAAAAGCATGAGCTGCAAGCATACCAACTGTATACTGACCTTCAGCTCCTATATTGAACAGACCTACTCTATTTGCAAAACCCATTGAAAGACCACAAAGAACATATGGAATAGCATATGTCAAGGTATCTCCAAGCGGACCGACACTCCAGGCACCCTTACCCTTGTTGTAGTAACCTACAAAAGCCTGCCAAATGGCCTTGAAGAGACTTGAGGGGTTCTTTCCAAGAAGGGCAACAATAAGTGTACCGGAAAGAATACCTAAGATAACTACAAGTACGGATGTAGCTCCCTCACTTGCAAGCAGGCGATCAATCCAGACCTGATCAGTTTTATTTGTGGATTTTGAAGACTTTGTCATTTAGAAGCCTCCTTTGATTTTTCACCAGCCATCATGAGACCAATTTCAGAAGCTGTCTTTTCACCGGCCTTGAATACACCGGCAATAGAACCCTTTGAAATGGCGGCAATACGGTCACAAAGGTTCATGATCTCATCAAGCTCAAAGCTGACAAGCAAGATGGCTCTGCCTTTATCTCTTTCAGCAACCAGTCGCTTTCTGATGTATTCAATAGCACCTACATCAAGACCACGGGTAGGCTGGGCAACAAGCAGGACATTCGGAGAAAGGGAAATCTCACGTGCAACAATGACTTTCTGCTGGTTTCCACCTGAAAGTGCACCAGCCGGAGTTATGCTTCCCTGACCTGAACGAATATCAAACTCTTCAATAAGCTTGTCGGAATTTGCAAAAATCCTGTCGGTCATGAGGACACCGAGTTTTCCGGAATACTTTAGTGTATAGAAATCTTTAAGTACTGTGTTTTCAGCTACGGAGAGTCCTCCTACAAGACCATGCTTATGTCTGTCCTCAGGAATATGACCAAGTCCTGCTTCATTTCTTTCACGGATCTTCATGTTGGTAATATCCTTACCGTTCATGATTATCTGACCCTTCGTTACAGGAGAAAGACCACTTAATGCGTACAAAAGCTCAGTCTGACCATTACCGTCAACACCTGCTATACCGACAATCTCACCAGCGCACACATCCAGTGAAAGGTCATGTACCTTTTCTACACCAACACTGTCATTTACGCTGATACTCTTGATTTCAAGAAGCTTTTCACCTGGATTACAAGGCTTTTTCTCAATATCAAACTTAACGGGTCTTCCAACCATCATGGTAGCCAGTTCCTGCTCAGAAGTCTCAGGAGTAATATCCACACAGTCAATATACTTACCTCTTCTGAGGATGGTACATCTGTTTGCAACAGCCTTGATTTCCTTGAGCTTATGGGTAATGAGAACAATGGTCTTACCTTCCTTCTGCAGAAGTCTGATTATATCCATCAACTCATCTATTTCCTGCGGGGTAAGAACAGCTGATGGCTCGTCAAGAATAATGATATCTGAGTCAGAATAGAGGGTTTTGAGAATCTCTACTCTCTGCTGCTGACCGACTGTAATATCTTCAATCTTTGCCTTCGGATCTACCTGCAGTCCATACTTCTCAGAAAGCATCTGAACCTTCTTCTCAGCTTCATCCAGCGAAAGAATTCCAAACTTGTTTCTCGGCTCTCTTCCAAGAACAATGTTCTCCGTAACTGTGTAGTTATGGACAAGTTTGAAGTGCTGATGAACCATACCTATTCCAAGATCTGTAGCAACGTTAGGGTTAGTTATCTTTACCTCTTTTCCGTTGATAAGAATTTTACCGCTATCAGGAGAATACGCTCCGAAAAGTACCGACATAAGTGTACTCTTTCCCGCTCCGTTTTCTCCGAGAATGGCATGAACTTCATTCTTCTTAACAACAAGATTAACGTTGTCATTTGCTATAATGCCCGGGAATGTCTTGGTTATACCCAGCATCTCAATTGCATATTCGCTCACCCTCTCCTCCTTTAGTTAATTCCTTTACCTTTCAGGTATTACAAAGACACGCCTCAGTGAGGCGTGTCCATAAATGTCTGAAAGAATAATCAGTCGTCAATAGCGCCAAGGCCTGCAGGAGCAATTCCAGCTGCCTTAGAAGCTGCATATGTCTTGTTGACAACAATCTTTCCTGAGAGGATGTCAGCCTTAGCTGCTTCACAAGCGGTCTTTGCTTCTGCGCAAAGTTCTGCGTTTGTTGTAGCATATCCGACACCTTCAGTCTTCATGTTCTGAGTTACTACGCCACCGACAAATGTTCCGTTCTCAACCTTTGTGAGAGCGTCAATTGTTGAGTTTTCAACCATCTTAAGCATGGATGTGAGAACTGCAGACTTTGTCTTGTCTCCATAGAGACCATCTTCATACTGGTCAGAGTCAACACCGATTGCCCATACGTTCTTGCCAGCTGCTCTGTATTCAGCTGCCTGAGCAATTGTTCCACCACCTGTTCCACCAGCTGCTGAGAAGATGCAGTATACACCACTGTCATACCAGCTCTTGGCCTGTGTCTTAGCAAGTTCAGGTGCGCCCCAGCTGTTTGCATAGTAGTCAACAATCTTTGCATTCGGGAATACAGACTTGATACCTTCAATGTAACCAATCTCGAACTTTGTGATTGTAGCTCCCGGTACACCACCGATGAATCCGAAAACAGGATTTGAAATTCCATCATGCTGTGCCTGCTTTGCTGCAGCAACACCAACAAGATATGAACCCTGCTCTTCTTCGTAGATGTACTGGATCAGATTGGCTGTCTGTGGCAGATAGTCAACGTCAACAATAATAACCTTCTGGTTTGGATACTCAGCACAGAAAGCTGCTACAGCATCTCCCCATGTGAAACCGGTTGTAATGATCAGGTCATAACCCTGAGCAGCAGTATTCTTAAGGTTAGGAAGGTAGTCATCTGATGACTGAGCTGTGATGTTTCTGTAAAGAGTGCCTTCACCTTCGTTGTTATAGAACTGCTTGATTCCGCGCCATGCAGCTGCGTTAAATGACTTATCATCAACACCGGTAGCATCAGTAAGAATAGCTACAGTTGGCTTGCTTGATTTTGTCTCTTCCTTTCCACCTTTTGCGAAGATAGAGAAAGAAACCAAGAGAACAAGAAGAATCACCAAAAATTTCTTCATTTAAAACCTCCAAAGTTTCATCCCCAATCAATGAGGATAATCTGATTAATAAAAAGTTTAATTGCAACTTATGCAATTTGCAACAAATTTAAAAAAATGCCCCGAATCACTGGGCTTTGCAACTATTGCCTTACTGTAAAAGGAGAAGGCTGAAAACAAGAGTAAACAGAGCAACTGTTTCTACTATACCAATAACGATAAAGAAGTTTGCAGTTCCCTTACCTGTCTCTCCAAGAGCGTCTGCAGAAGCTGCAGCAACCCTGCCCTGGTAAAGAGCAGACATACCGATTGCAAGACCACCGAGAAGACCGGTGAACATACAAAGCAGTGGACTGGCTCCAGAAGAAGCGGCACTCTTGATGAACGACATGAGCAGGAAGCCGTAAATTGTCTGTGTAAGCGGAGCACCTGAGAAAGCAACCATGATGAATGGTGCCGGCTTTCCGTTAGCATAGCACTTCTTCCATGCACCAACTGATGAAAGAGCTGCGGCACCGGCGCCGAAACAGGAACCGAGAGCTGAAAGTCCGAGAGCACAAGCCATTCCGATAAATGAAATATCCATTTTTATTCTCCTTAAGGTTTTACTACCTATTTTGTTTTTTCCTTAAAAGGTTCATATGCGACACCGGTCCACTCCATTCCGAGCTGGCCGGAGAATTCAAGAAGATTAAGTCTCACTCCGTGAACAACAACGGAAAGCAGACCCATTACAAGATTCAATGCGTGTCCAATTACAAAAATCAACACGCCAGCAACCTTAAGCCATCCGTTGAACCCAAGAGCCATGTTGTTGAAACTTTGGGCAATAGCCAAGGAAGCAAGACCTACAGCAAACAGTCTTATGTAGCTCATTATGTTTCCAAAGGCGCTGATTGTATTCAAGAAGACTGTAAAGGCGTCTGCTAAGCCTGCCTTTAGTCCCTGAACAAAGCTCTTCTCCGGGCTCATGCCACCGAAAAGAACTACAATCAAGAAGCCAGAGAGAATAATCAAAGCCACAGGTACAAGGTTCACTTCAGCGTTGATTACCAACAGAAGAACCACATAGTAAAGGGCGTTTATAGAAAGCAGCCACCCTATATCTGCTATGAAGCTCAGGTCCTTTTTGCCAAGTTTTGTCCAGACATTCATGACACATGCCAGTGAAAGCTGGATGGTACCTATCATGAAACAGAACTTCATGATTGTGTTCTGCTGCTGAACTGCAGTGTATCCAAAGTACTCTGGATAGTTTGCTATCGGCCCAATTACCAGTGACTTCAGAAGTGGAATATTCATGGCGCCTTCAAGGCCAAACCATGTTCCAGTTACTGCGCCCCAAGCAATGGTGGTTAGTGACATGACATAGACAAGCAAGACTAGGTTTGTAGCCTTTTTCTGCTTGAAGTGCAATCCCAAAGCAACAGCAAGGAAGCAGAATCCGTAACCGGCATCTCCTATGATCATTGCAAAGAAAAGAGCAAAGAAGCAGAGGAACCAGAATGAAATATCATACTCCCTGTAGCCCGGGATGGTACCCAAGATATCAAAAACAGGCTCCATGAGGGTTGTAACCTTGTTGTACTTAACCTTGGTAGGAACCTTCTCATCATCATTTGCCGGCTCTCCAATCATGTAAGCCCATTTCTGCTCAGAAGCAGCTTCTAAGAAGGCCTTAGAACTCTCCTCCGGAATGTAACCAGAAATCCAGATAAGCCCGTCTTCAGCTTCAACAGTGTTTCCTGCAGATGAATAGTTAATCTCATTTGAACAGCCTAAGATGTAGAACCTGTAGCTGGAGAGGTGCTTAGAAGCCTCTTCAAGAACCTTCTTATTTGAAGAAATAGAGTCTTCAATCTTCTTAATCCTGCTATCCAAGTCAGAAATACCCTCTTCAGGAAGTTCAAACTCTGTTCCAACCTGTACAGAAGAAGCCTCCCCTATTACGGCTACAGCCTCCATCTTATCTACAGTAGCAAGCCTTATAAACTTAACGTTCTCATCTTTGCTTAGGCTCTGAAGCTCCTTCTTACCCATACGGAAGAAGTGCAGTTCCACGCCCTCTTCCTTAAGAGCTGAAACAGAAGAAGGATCAAAGTCTCCCCAAGACCTGATTTTATCGGAAGCGAGAGCACACTTTGTTCTCTCTTCAGTAAGCTTTGCTATAGACGCCCTAGCCTCTGTTACAGACTTATCTAACTCTTCAAAGCACTCTTTATCTAGAACTTCTGAATCAAATGAAGAGCCTTCTATCTCCTTAAGAGCAGAGAAATTGGAATTCAATGAAGCAAAACGGTCCAGAAGGGCCTGGTCTGCACTCTTTTTCTCACTTATATGGAAGACCCCAAGCTCCTTAAGCCTATTAAGCAGCTCTGTTTTGTGAGAAGCTGAAGAGACAATTGAAACAGCTTTCATTCTTTCAATCATTTTTCAGCCCCCTGAAGTTTCTTTTTGGCTATCTTGCCCCTGACAACAGCAGATGTCTGCTGGTCGCCGAGGTAGATACCTATAACTCGAATATTTTCCTTTGCCTCAGGAATCTTGACCTTTTCAAAGAGGTTGACTCGCTGGCTTGTAGTGCGCAGCTCCCTCTCCAGAAGCTCTATCTGTCTCTGAAGAGTCTTGGCCAAGGCACTTAGCCGTGCAATATCCTTCAGTCTGAAAACTGCAGTATCAACCCAAAGCGGGTAGTCTTCGACATTGTACACAACATCCTTAAATGTAAGATCTCTGAAAACAGGGATTCTCACACCTGCAATATTATCCACTCCGGTAACAACATTCTCAGGTTCAACAAGTTTCTCCAGGCGTAAGGATTCGTCAAACAGCTGGTTTTCGGCAAACACTGCAACCCAGTCATCAAGACCTTTTTGCATGGCCTTCAGCTCGCTGTTTTTCTTTTCAAGCTCAGCACTTATATCCCTAATGACTATCTGAAGCTGCTGTTTCTTGAGCTGCAACGTAGGCAGGTACCTCTGAAACTGCTTCAGCTGGTCTTTCTGGGTCTTAAGCTCGTTCTTGGTCAGCTTTACCGCCATCTACTTATTTCTCCTCAGCAACAGACAGCTCCTTTGGCCATCTCTTCTTAATCAGATCAGTCTTAAGACCGGTCTCATTCGGTTCAAAACAATCAGCAAGAATCTGCCAACCGAGATCAAGAGCCTTTTCAAGTGAAATGTTCACCGAAAGGTCCATCATTTCTTTCTCGAAAAGGTCTCCGTACTTCAGAAGCTTTTCATCCCACTCACTCATCAAGAAGCCCATGGACTTCTTCTCAAGGCTCTCCTTGAAGGCACTGTAGAGCTTGATCATGGCATCCATGAGGGCTCTGTGGTCATCTCTTGTGTCCTTGTTGACGTTCTGTTTAAGTCTTGAAAGGCTCCCGAACGGCTCAATACGACCGTTCTTGAGGTAGTACTGACCTTCCGTAATGTAACCTGTGTTGTCCGGAACCGGATGAGTGACATCGTCTCCAGGCATGGTTGTTACAGCGAGGATGGTTACAGAACCTGCTCCCTCAAAGTCAACCGCTTTCTCGTAACGGGAAGCAAGACAGCTGTAAAGGTCTCCCGGGTATCCTCTGTTGGAAGGAACCTGTTCCATGGTAATGGCTGTCTCTTTCTGTGCATCTGCAAAGTTGGTCATGTCAGTAAGAAGAACAAGAACCTTCTTACCGTCCAGGGCAAAGCGTTCGGCAACGGCAAGGGACATATCAGGAACAAGAGTACATTCTACAATCGGGTCTGCAGCTGTGTGAACAAACATGATTGTTCTGCTTAAAGAACCGCTTTTTTCAAGGGTGTCTCTGAAGAAGAGGTAGTCATCATACTTAAGACCCATTCCTCCGAGAATGATTATATCTACTTCTGCCTGCATGGCAATCCTGGCAAGCAGTTCATTGTACGGCTCTCCGGAGACTGAGAAGATAGGAAGCTTCTGGCTTTCAACGAGGGTGTTGAAAACATCAATCATGGGAATACCTGTTCTGATAAGGTTTTTCGGAACAATTCTCATGGACGGGTTAACAGACGGGCCTCCGATTGGAATCATGTTTTCATTCAGAGCCGGTCCATTGTCTCTCGGGACTCCTGAACCTGTGAAGATTCTACCGAGAAGATTATCAGAATAGGAAACCTGCATGGGTTTGCCCAGGAATCTTACCTGGTCTGTTGTGCTAACTCCCTGAGCTCCTGCAAAAACCAGAAGGGACACAATATCCTTATCCAGCTTAATTACGTTTGCATAGCTGTTTCCGACAAGAGCAAGGTCTCCGTTACTGACCCCTTCAGCTCTGACAGTTACAACGTTTCCTACAATTGATTCTATTTTAGTATAAACTTTCTGCATAACCGTCTACTCCTCAGCCTCTTGCCTTACTTTTATAGAAATCAATGAGCTTCTTTTCCTGAGCTTCAAACTCCTTAGAGCCCCATTCTGTGTTGTTCCAGTCCAGGTACTCCTGTCTGAGCTGGTTGAAGAATGCTCTTATGTCTTTCTTTTCTTCTATCTCAAATTCTGTCATGAGAATGTCATACAGAACATCAAAGATCTTTATCTGTCTCTCAGGAGAAACTGAAGCATCTATCGGGTCAAATGAGTTCTGCTGAAGATAGACAGCATCCAGGAACTCACCCTTCTGATAGGTTATGTAGTCTTCTGAAGAAGTACCCTCTTCACCTACAACCTTCATCATCTGGTTAACTTCACTGCTTCTGAAAAGAATGGACCTGGCTGTATCAACCTTCTTCTGATCTGCAATTGAAGCGTACTTACTCCAAGACTCCAGCGGATGGATAGCCGGATACTTTCTGGCATCCGATCTCTCTCTTGAAAGACCGTGGAAGGCACCGACAACCTTAAGAGTCGCCTGAGTAACAGGCTCTTCAAAGTTACCACCGGCAGGGGATACAGTTCCTCCGATTGTAACAGAGGCAACTTTTCCGTTTCTCAGTCTGACCTTTCCTGCTCTTTCATAGAAGGCAGCAATGACAGATTCAAGATAGGCCGGGAAGGCTTCTTCTCCAGGAATCTCCTCAAGTCTACCACTCATCTCTCTCATGGCCTGAGCCCAACGGCTTGTTGAGTCAGCAAGAAGCAGAACATCCAGTCCCATCTGCCTGTAGTACTCGGCAAGAGTTACAGCTGTATAAACAGAAGCTTCACGGGCAGCAACCGGCATGGAAGAAGTGTTACAGATGATAATAGTTCTCTCCATGAGAGATCTTCCAGTTCTTGGGTCGGTGAGTTCAGGGAACTCCTTGAGAACTTCAACAACCTCACCTGCTCTTTCTCCACAGGCAGCAACAATAACAATATCTACTTCAGCATTCTTGGCTTCCATGTGCTGCAGAACGGTCTTACCGGCTCCGAAGGGGCCGGGAACACAGAAGGTTCCACCCTTAGCAACAGGAAGGAAGGTATCTATACAACGGATCTTTGTAACAAGAGCCTCATCCGGTCTGAGGCGCTCTGCGTAGCAGTTAATAGCCTTCTTAACCGGCCAAGTAAAGACCATGGAAAGCTCTTTGGTGTTTCCCTTGGAGTCCTTAATAACTGCAACTGTATCCCTGACGTTGTAAGAGCCCTTCTCAACTATCTTTTCAACACTCCAGTACTCATCAGAAAGTGAGAACGGGACCATAATCTTATGGTCAAACAGACCTTCTGGGACGCTTCCTACGGCGTCTCCCGGTCTGACCTTGTCTCCCTTCTTCACACAAGGAGTGAAATCCCAGTTTTTGTTAGGAATAGGATCAAGATAGACACCTCTCTGAAGGAAAAAGCCACACTGCTGGGCCAAATCCGGAAGTGGGTTCTGTAGTCCGTCAAAGACCTGTGTAAGAAGTCCCGGGCCAAGCTCAACACTCATGAGCTCGCCGGTAAATTCTACAGGGTCTCCGACCTTGATTCCGTTGGTCATCTCATAGATCTGCATACTTGCAGTCTCTCCGTTTATACGGATGACCTCACCTTTCAGTCTGGTGTCACCGAGTTTTATATATCCGACTTCGTTCTTCAGGACCGAGCCGTCAAAGTGTACGGAAACCATATTTCCGTTAACACCGGTAACATATCCCTTAATAGTATCCATCTTAATTCTCCAATCCTATATTCATAATCTGCTGATGAATTGAGTCGTAAAGTCTGGAAAACTCCTGTTTTCCGTTTTCTGTTTCAAATACATTCTGTCTTTCGAGAAGCTTGAGTTTCACGGCGTAGCCAAAGAGAACATTGTCATCAAAGAAATGCATGCTCACCAGGCTATCCAGATATGCAAACTGAGCGTCCAGAAGAATCTTTTCTGCCTGAAGTGGATTCTGTGCGCTCATGGCCTGGGCAACAACCTTCTCTATCTGGCTGTTACGCTCCATATCTGATTCAACCTTCTTTCCGAACTTCTCAGCTCTTCTCTTGTTCAGCTCTTTCATGAGTGAACCGTTGAAGGCCGTCCATTTTTTCACAAAACTGATTTTAGATGTGGTAGAAGAAACATCCAGTGAGCACAGCAACTTATAAGTTTTTCCGTTTACAGCGCTCTTGCACTGACGAAGAAACTCATCATAACTGATAGGCATGCTTTCATCTGTTTTGAGAGTAGGAAGGCTTGAAATAAGGTAATAATAGGCAGCCACTTAATCCTCCGTCAGATGTTGAGCTGACTGAAGAACGGAGCGAGAATAGAGGCAATCTCTTCATCCGTGCAGTCAAAAAACCCGCTGCCATCCTTATCGGAAAGTCTGAAACCTGCCTCAATATCTTTAACAGGACAAATCTTAAGACCTTTTTTAACCTCATCTGCAAGGGCAGCCTTAATGGAGGCATCTGCTTCAGAAATCTCAAGACTGAGTTTAGAAACATCTTCCCCGGCAATTGCAGCTTTAATCAGTGTGGCAAGAGCATCTGTTTTAAGAACCTTTCCTGTCTGAGCAGAAAGAATTCTTTTGAACTGGTTTTCAACTTCTTTCTTGAAAGAAAGTAAAGCATCCCGCTCAGCCTGCTTGGCACCTGCTCTGGCACTCTGCCTGAGTGTGTCAATCTTCTTTTCAGCGTCTGAGAGAACCTTTGCTGCCTCTTCCTTTGCTGAACTGATTATCTCCTCGGCCTTCTTTTCAGCTTCTTTGATAATAGCAGAAGCTTCCTTCTTGGCCTCGTCAATTCCTTCTTTCCTGATGGAGGAAACAAGGTCATTAATCTGTAGTTCCATACAATTCCATCCTTAAATATCAATTATCGCAAATTCTCAAATTCTTAACAACAATTAATTCACTGGGGGTGCTTCTTTTCATACTCTTCCAACAGATCCAGATACTCATTCAGGATCTTTGCAGCCTCTTCATCCCTGCCTACCTTTGCCAGTCCTAAAGCGTAGTTATGCATTGCCTTCAAAGTATCCGGATTATCAGGTCCGAGTATCTTTCTAGATGATTCATAGATTTGGCACTCAGTCAGGCAGGCCCTTTCTGGCTCATCCTGGTCCCAGAAGGCTTCAGCCAGTTCATTTAAAGCGTTCAGTGCATCTATGAAGTCTTTTTTATCCTGTTCAAGATCTATCCTTTCTTCTTTCATAGAACTTCCTCAAGAGCCAAAATATCTTCCTTAGTTGTACACCAGCTGGTAGCAAACCTAATGGCCACATGGTCTTTATCTACAGTCTCCCAGAACCCAGTTCTGACTACCTTCTTCAGATTCTCATACTTTTTATTATCTACTACAACAAACTGCTGGTTTGTAGGGGAATCCATATGAAACCTGTAGTCTTTTCTTAAAAGAAGAGCCTTCAGCTCCTCTGCTCTGTCAATAGCGTTTTTAGAAATTTCATAGTAAAGGCCATTAGTAAAGAGAGTATCAAACTGGACGCCTAGCAGCCTACCCTTAGCCAAAAGAGCACCGCGCTGTTTCTTTCTGGCTAAAAACCGCTCTGGTTTATTGGAATGGGTGAAAACAACAGCTTCTCCACACAGAGCTCCGACCTTTGTTCCGCCTATATAGAAGACATCCGTGAGGGAGGCTATGTCTTTTAAGCTTACATCTGTCTTGTAACTCATTAGCCCGTAACCAAGCCTGGCTCCATCAAGAAACAGAATTAAGCCCTTCTCTCTACAGACTTTGCTTAAATCCGTCAGTTCTTTCTTTGAATAGAGAGTACCGTACTCAGTCGGATGAGAGATATAGACCATGGCAGGACGGACCATGTGTTCATGGTTTGCATCTGCATAGTAGGTATCTACAAAATCGGAAACCTGAGACGCAGAAATCTTTCCCTCTGTGTGCTCAAGCCCGAAAACCTTATGGCCAGTTATCTCAATAGCTCCAGCCTCATGTACGTTTATGTGACCGGTATCTGCGGAAACAACCCCATCCCCATCCATAATCATGCTTGCAATCACAACCTGATTAGTCTGGGTTCCCCCGGTGAGAAACTCAACTTCTGCAGAAGGGCAGGAGCACTCTCTCTTTATTTTTTCAGCTGCACTTAGGCAGTATTCATCAAAGCCGTAACCTGGCTGGCTGACAAGATTGGTCTCCATCAGGCGCTGTAAAATCAACGGATGGCAACCCGTAGTATAATCACTTTCAAAACTGAGCATTATTTTGCCTCCAGAATTCAGAGTATGCTATAATTATAACAGAATACGAAAACGGGAGGAAGGTTATGAGTGACTACATGGGCGGAACCGGTATCCAATTTCATCTCAGAATCAAAAAAGGAGATGTTGGCCGTTATGTTATCCTTCCCGGAGACCCAAAACGCGTACCAAAGATTGCAAAGTATCTGGAGGACCCGGTCCTTGTTGCAGACAACAGAGAATTTACCATATACAACGGAACTCTTGAAGGAGAGAGAGTAAGTGTCTGTTCAACAGGAATTGGTGGTCCATCCGCTGCTATTGCCATGACAGAACTTGTTGAATGTGGCTCTGATACTTTTCTTAGAATGGGGACCTGCGGAGGAATAGATTTGGCTGTTGAAGGCGGGCACGCTGTTATTGCAACCGGGGCTGTAAGAATGGAAGGCACCAGCCGAGAGTATGCTCCTATTGAGTTTCCAGCAGTAGCAAACATGGACATAATAAACGCCTGCAAGGAAGCGGCTATCAGCGAGAATCTTGACTACCACATAGGAATAGTTCAGTGCAAAGACTCCTTCTACGGTCAGCACAACCCTGAGACCATGCCTGTTTCCTATAAACTTGAATCAAAATGGCAGGGCTGGAAGCGTCTTGGAGTTCTGGCCTCTGAAATGGAGTCAGCCACCCTCTTCACCGTAGCTTCATTTCTAAGAGTCCGCTGTGGCGCTGTTCTCTTTGTAATCGGAAACCAGGAAAGAGAAAAAGAGGGCATGACAAACAATATAATCCAGGATTCTGAGCCAGTAATTAAGCTTTCAATAGCCTCTATGAGAGCTCTGATTCTTAATGACAGAAAGGAACAGGAGAAAAAACAACAAGCTCAGTTGTAAAGATTCTCTGATTCGCTGATGAGAGTATCTAAATAAGATGGGTCTGAAGTCTCTTCCACTACATCAAAACGGAAGACTTCCAGACCTGTTTTTGTATAGTCACTCTGTAACTCGGCACAGGGATGAAGGCCCAGATCCAGATTAAAACGCTGGGAGACCGCTTCCTTCTGCATGTCCTCTGCAAAGAACAGATAGCGTCTATCTGTTTTAAGGTTTCTTATTTCCATTATTCCGCTTTTCATCTTATCTTCAGGGTAACATAGGTCTTTCCCTGTCCTCCGTCATCTGGATGTGCAAAGTTAAATGCCTCAACCAAGGGGTTCAAATTCAAATGGGTATGAATTCCAGTACTTAGTATTCCATCTCCATAGCCATGAATGATTGAGAAGTTTCTAATCCCGTGAACACAACAGGATTCTATTTCCAGATCTACTGCTTCCAGTGCTTCTTCAAGCCTGTAACCACGCAGATCAAGATTCAATTTCGGCTGAGGAGCTGTGTAATAAACAGCAGAAGAGTTCTTTCTTTCAACAGAAGGAACTGTCAGTTCGCTTTCTTTAAAAGTGAATCTGATAGGACCTATGGCCACCTGCCACTTACCGTCTTTTTCCTTTCTGACTACCGTTCCCTCTCTCTTGTTGGGGCCACAGAGAACTGTCATGCCAACTTTTAACTCTACATTTTCCTCATCTGTAGCCATCTCAGACATGTTTATCTCATCCAGGGCCCTTTCATGGGTTAAAGAGGCGGCCTCTCTCCTATTCTTCTCTTCTTCCTGTTTTTCTATGAAGGCTTTTACTTTCAGATTCTTTTCTCTTGTAATCTCCCCTTCTCTCAGTTCTCTTACAAGATTCTCTAGCTCCTTTCTACTCTCTCTAACATAGGAGTCAAACTCTTTGACAAATCTCTTCTCAAGTTTGTTCTCCTGAGCCTGAAGAGAAATCTCTTTCTGCTTCAGAGTATTTAGTAGAGCTTTTGTTTCCCTGAGCTTCTCTTTAATCTCTAACTCTTCTCTCTCAGCTTCACGCCTCTTAAGCTCCAGGTTTTTAATAATAGAACTAATTCTAACTGCCTCTTTACCCAGATATGTTTTAGCTGCACCAGTTACAGATTTGGGTAGGTGCATACGCTTAGCTGTATCTATGGCGTGGCTTTCTCCCGGTAGTCCATTAATCACCCGGAAGGTTGGCTCAAGAGTTTTTTCATCAAACTCCATGGAAGCATTCAGAACATTATCTGAAGCATAGGCAAACTGCTTTAAAACTCCATGGTGGCTGGTAACCAAAGTAAGAGACGCCCCTTTCATACAGTACTCAAGAATGGCTCTAGCTAAGGCAGCTCCTTCCTGTGGGTCTGTACCGCTTCCTAGTTCATCAAGAACAACCAGGGAGTTTTCAGTCATGTTACGCAAGATGAAACTTATGCTCTTCATGTGACCACTGAAGGTTGATAGCTGGTTTTCTATGCTCTGATCATCTCCGATATCTGTAAAAAATCTGTCAAACAGATCTAGAGAGCTCCCGTCCGAAGCAGGTATGTAGCCACAGATCTGATTGAGCATGGCAAAAAGCCCTACTGTCTTTATGGTTACTGTCTTTCCACCGGCGTTGGGTCCAGTGAGAACTACAGATTTACAGGTTTTGGGAACTGAGAAATCTACTGGAACACATTTTTCCTTCAGAAGCGGATGACGAGCCTTAATCAGATTACAAGTGTTCTCTTCACTTGAGATAACACGGCAGCAGGAGTTTCTCTTGCTCCAAAGAGCAAAAGCATAGAGAAAGTCTGCTTCAGAGACTTGAGAGAAAAGAATTCTCAGCTTGTCTTCATTCTCTCTAATTAGATTTCCGAGCATGGCTATGAGGCGGGCCATCTCTATCTCTATTTCTTGCTGAGCCAGATTTACTTCATTGTTCAAATTTACAAGCTTAAAAGGCTCCATGAACACAGTCTGTCCTGTCTGGGACGAGCCCTGAATGTAGCCTTCTATCCTTGAATGGAGGTCGTTTCTGACTGGAAGCATGATTCTGCCATCACGTAGGACGGCGGAGGAATTAGTCATTAGGGCATTGTTCTCCCTTAAAAAATCTGCAGCAAACGAGCTTCTTTCATGGCGCTTAGCGTCTGCTGCCTCCTTAAGGCGCTTAATGGAGGGGTAGCTTTCACGAACCTTTCCTGGGGCCTCCAGGATGCTGAAAATCTGCTTTTCGGCTTCAAGCAGGGAGTAATCAAGATCCTCAATTATCTCACTGACCGTAGACGGGAGGGAGCATCTTAAAAAGAGCCTAAAAGCGCGGGCGGCCTGAATATAGAGGCCAGCGCTGAAGATTTCTTCCCCGTCCAAAGCCTTGGTGGGACCACTCTTTAAATCCTCAAAGAGCCTGGTTAAGTCCGGGAAGGAACTAACTTGAATCTCTTTTTCAGGGGCTAGGTTTATGCAATTAAGAACGTCTGAGACCTGCTGTTGTCTGAAAAGCCACGCCTCTCTATCAAAAAGTGGCCTGGAAGAGAGAACTCTGGCTTCTCCACCAGAACTTAGAGCATGAGTTGAGATAGTTTTAAGAACCGAATCCAGACCTAGATCATTTGCTGTTTTTTTGTACATTTCTGCTCCAGACAGGACTTCTGTCCTCAAGACTTTCAAGAATTCTTAGGTAGCTACTGTACCTATCTTCATTAATCATTCCCTTCTCTACGCTCTCTCTAACCATGCACCCAGGCTCATCTGTGTGTAAGCACCTGTCATAAGAGCACTTTAAGGACGGCTCTTCAAACTCAGGAAAGGCTTTGGATACTAAGTACGGATCATCATGCGGAACTGAGATTTCTCTGAAACCCGGAGTATCTATTATAGAAAACCCATCCCCTTCCAGTAGAAGTGCATGGTTTGTGGTATGGCAACCACGATTGTACTTTTCACTTAGTTCCCCAACTCTCTGCTCAGCACCCAAAAGACGGTTTACAAGAGAGCTCTTTCCAACTCCGCTCTGGCCTACAAAGGCAGTTCTTTTACCTACCAATAGCTTCTTCAGCTCTTCTATATTTTCTCCAGTTTTGGCTGAAACACTGATTATCCTGAAGCCAAGTTTTTTATAGAGAGAAAAGCGTTCAAACTCATCTTCAGTAAGTAAAATATCACTCTTATTCATGCAGATAGTTATATCTACATTTCTGCTACAAGCAATTACACGGTCTACAAAGCGTGGCCTAAATGGGGGCGTCATGGCGCTGGTTACGCAGATAAGAGCATCCATGTTTGCACAGATGACCTGGTTCTTCTGATTCTTGGCGTTCCATCTGGCAAAGTAACCTTTTCTTTCAAGACGGCTTAATACTAGCCCTTCAGCCTTAGAGGTAGGTACAAAATCAACCCTGTCTCCAACAACAATCGGGTTGTACTCCCCCTCTGCCTGATCCAGGTGCTTGCCCTTAATCCTGCAGAGATAGGTCTCCCCGTTTTCATCTTTGACAGTGTATATGTTGTTTATGGATCTGTATACAGTCCCTGTCATTTTCTAACTCCAAACTTACTGACAAAAGCCTCAAAACGCTCTGGGATGGGGGCCTCAAAGTGCAACAGTGCCCCAGTAACAGGGTGACAGATTTCCAGTATGTGGCTGTGAAGCATAAGAGAAGTCTCCGGGTAGCGGTTATAACGATTGTTGTACAGATTATCCCCCACAACCGGGTGCCCAATACTCTTCATGTGCACCCTTATCTGGTGTGTCCTTCCCGTAAAAATTCTCACTTCCACCTCTGAAAAGTTCTTGTAGCCCTTCAAAACAGTGTACTCGCTCTTACTCTCCTTGCCTCCAACTTGAACTGGGCAAAACAGCTTTCTGTTATGGCTATCTCTGCCCATCCTGCACTCAATTGTGCCCCTTGGAAGCGTAAAATCTCCGTCACAGATGGCCCTATAGCTCTTCCTCACTTCCCTGTTCTGAAACTGGGTAGCCAGATTCTCGTGCGCCGAGGCCGTGAGAGCTATTACCAGCACACCACTGGTGTCCTTGTCCAGACGGTGCACTATGCCCGGCCGGGCAATGTCACACTCATCTGCCATCTCATCTATGAGGCTCTCTCCATACCTGTACGCCAAAGCATTTACAACAGTTCCGCTTATGTTTCCAGCCCCAGGGTGTACTACCATGCCCTGTGCTTTATTAATCACCAGCATGTCCTTATCTTCATAAAGAATATCTAGCGGCAAATCCTGAGGCTCTACCCTGTCAAAGACTTCAGCGTTGTAAAAGAGCAAAACCGTATCTGTTTCTTTTACTCTGTCACTCTTCTTTGCTTCTTTCCCGTTTATGTAGATTTCACAGTCTTTTCCTGTGAGTGCACTTCTAGAAAGGTTGGTAATTCTTGAGGCCAGAAAAGCATCTGCTCTTGAACCTTTTTCGTCTTCTGTAACTACAAAATCATAGGTGCGTGAGATTTTCATTTAGTGACACCGATTATGTAATCAATTATTGAGATAGATGCAGTTACAGCACAGGTAATACCTAAAACATTCCAAAAATCTGTGTTTCCGTTCAATGCATCTACGGCCAGGTATGTAATAGGATAGATAAGAGGAATTCCTCCAAAGAAGATAGTCTCTGCCCTTCTTAGGTTCAGCTGCCACTTAGGGAACTCATCATCCGAATAAGGCTTGGCATTTGACATATCCAGGGCAAAGAGGCTGAAAGAAAGAGTGAGAATCAAAAATACAGCTATAACCTTCTTAAGCATAATACCTTTCCCCATATATGGCTGTTCCTATTCTGACCATAGTAGAGCCTTCTTCAACTCCTATTAAATAATCACCGCTCATTCCCATAGACAGTACATCTAAATCATAAAGCGGAAAGTGCTTTTGACATTTTATACTCAAGAGCCTGGTTTTTGCAAAAGCCATGTGTGTAAGTCTATCCTTTTCCTCAACAGGGCAATTCACTGGCCCCATGGTCATAAAGCCTCTGATAGCCACATGTTCAAGCTCTTTAGCTTTCTCCAAGCAGTCAAAAACTTCCTCTTCAGAGCCAAAGCCGCTTTTACTCTCTTCTCCACTTGAGTTCACTTCCAAAAGCACTTCAAGCTTCTTACCACACTCTCTAGCTGCCCTATCTATCTTCTCAAGCAAAGAAAAGCTATCTACGCTCTGAATCATATCTACTAAGGGTACTACCTTGTTGACCTTGTTTGATTGAAGGTGCCCAATCATGTGTACCTTCATATCTTTTGGGCGCTCACCTGAGAACTTCTGAACTATCTCCTGAACATGGTTTTCTCCAAAGACCCTGGCTCCAGCCTGGTAAGAGAGCAAAATCTCTTCCCAGCTTCTGGTCTTAGACACAGATACAAGCTCTGCTCTTCCAATCTTCTTCTTTATGTCCAGAATTATTTGTCTATATTCAGCTTCTGTTCTCATCTTCTGCCTCTGCTCTAAAATACTACATAAGAAAGTTTCTCTCAACATGCAGAAAAAAAACTTAGACAGATTGAGAATAAATAAGTATAATATTATCGGTATTGATTTATCGATGCTTAAAACTTATTTTACAGGAGAATTTCACATGAAAGGTTGGGAATTCACAGGCACACATCAGCCACTGAAGATTGTTGAGAAACCAGATCCAAAAGCAAAACCTGGTTATGTAGTACTTAAGACCCTTGCTGGCGGTCTTTGCCACTCTGACGTATCAGCTCTGGACATTGAGTCATGGATGGGCAGCTTCAAGGTCCCAGTTATTATGGGTCATGAAGTTTGTGGACAGATTGTTGAAATTGGAGAAGGAGTCGAAGGGTACAAGGTTGGGGATATTGTGGCAGTATGCCCAATGTATGCTAAAGACGGAACAACTCCGGGCTACACAAGAGATGGCGGCTACGGCAACATGACAACTGCCCCTGTTGAGCAGCTTGTTAAGGTTCCTGCAGGACTTGCCCCCGCAAAGGCAGCTGCAGCAACAGACGCAGGCGCAACTTCTTACCATGCAGTTTGCTCAGTTGGTGGAGTTAAGCCGGGAATGAAGGTTGGTATTATTGGCGTTGGCGGGCTTGGACAGTTTGCTGTGCGCATTGCAGTTGTTAAGGGCTGTGAAGTCTACGTAGCAACAAGAAAGCCTTCTGCAAAGGAGCTTGCTCTCAGCCTTGGTGCAAAAGAGGTTAAGGATTCAATTACAGAGTTTGCAGACAAGAATCTGGATGTAATTATTGACTTTGCTGGCGCTGGTAAGACAACAGCTGATGCACTGAACACAGTTAAGCAGTACGGTAAGGTTGTTCTTGTTGGTATGGCTGCAGATACTTCAACTATCTTCACCTACTCCATGATCTTCAAAGAGCTGAAGTTCGAAGGCTCTCAGGGAAGCACAACAAAAGACCTGAAAGAGTGTCTTGATCTGCTTGCTAGCGGTGAACTTGATCCTGAGATTCACACTTGTAAGTTTGATGAAATTGGTGAAGGAATTGAAAAGCTCCGCCGTGGTGAGATAAGCGGTCGTCTTGTCTGCCTTTATGACTGATTCTTTTAAATCTAATAACGCCCCACTGGTTTTCGGTGGGGCACTTCTTTAAAAATGAGCATAGAAACCAGGCTTGTGTACGGCTTTCCAAAGGCTGGAAAAACTTACTACATAAGTGATTGCATTAAAAACGATTATTTTTATAAATACGGCTCTACTCTGATTCTCTGTTTTGAAGACGGGGAACTTTCTTATGACGAAGAGGCTCTAAAAAATAGAAGGACATCTGTAGTTTACTATGGTGGGAACTCAGATATAGAGCAGTTTTGTCAAAATGCAATTGAACTATACAAGCCAGAGCGAATCTACGTGGAGATGAATAGCTTAATTAAGAATCTTGTGGACTGCTTTCCTCCTTCAATGAAGATTTCTTATGCTTGCTCATTTCTCAACTGGGAGAACCTGAAATCAGAGCTTTCTGGTAGAAGACAAGAAATAGGTCAGATGGTCTCTTCTTCTCAGCAGATAACCTTCCGAGGGTGCCCTTCC
>CAJOOY010000033.1 GCA_905236385.1 uncultured Spirochaetia bacterium | reverse complement strand
TGATGGCTACGAATTTATAAGGCTCCTCCCACCGCCCAAGGGCAGTGGGTTTCCGCCTACAACAACAGAAAGGATTTTATTTATGAACTTTTCGAGGAAACCGATTTTTATGCAATATTTCTGTACTAAAAATGTTTTTGGGTGTCCCTTAACTGTCCCTTAAGATTTTTGACTTACGCTCTCTTTGAAGAGCTTTTTGAACTCTTCTTTCTTGGCTGTTTCTATTACGCCTTGGTAGACAGGCTCCCTGCCGCCACCGCGGGCTGAGGTTTGAGAGAGAAGGCTCTTTATATCCAGCTGGTAGCCTTTGAGAATAATAATCCAGGAGCTTCTATCCCCTTCTGTTTTAATTGCACAGAGGGCTAAGGGCTCTTCTTTATCTGAGAGGGGTCTGAATCTGTCTACGGAGAGATCTGTGTCTATGATTGCTAAGCTCCCTTCTCTTTTTTCATTAAACTCGGCTTCTGCATTTTTAATCTCCGAAAGTCCCAGAGCTGCCTTTGTTCTAGTGAGCTCTGTCTGGAGAGAGGCAACCTTCTGTGCTGTCTCTTCAGTCCTGCAGCTGAGAAGAGCGCAGAGTTTACCGTCCTGGTTTTCAGCTTTTAAAGCTAGTTCAAGAGCCTTTTCTGCGCAGTTAAAGCAGATTCTCTCATGGCCTCTGATCTGCTCATGACCTATGGCAGTAATCAAACCTATTTCAGAAGTCCTTCTGACATGAACACCACCACAGGCTATGCGGTCCAGGCCTTCAATCTCCACTATCCTGACTGTCCCTTCAACTTTTATTGAGCGTCTTAAATTCAGCTCTTCTGCTTCTTTGTGGCTCACTTCAAAACTCTTTATTCCATGAGACTCCCAGATGGCCCTGTTGGCCTCCAGGACAAGCTTTTTAACAGTCCCGCTGTCTATCTTCTCTCTGTCAGTCTCAATTGTCAGGTACTCTTCTCCCAGGTGGACAGCAACTGTTCCTATTTTAAACAGATTAAACAGGAGACCGCTAAGCAGGTGCTGGGCTGTATGCTTTTTCATGAACTCGTACCTGTGATCCCAATCAAGAGTCTGGGTGACAGTTTCCTTTACTTTTATCTTGCCTTCTGCTTCTTTTTCCAGATAGTAAACGCTGTTCCCGTCCGGAGCTTTTTTGGTATCCAGTACCTTGAAAGAGTTTAAATGGCCACGGTCTCCGCATTGGCCACCGCCTTCAGGGTAAAAGAGGGGGCTTTCCAGCTTCACATAAGTGTATTTGTCATCCGAAGAGACTTCTGTAACCGTGCTTTCATATTGCTTTAAGTAGGCGTCTTTGTAGTAGAGTTTTTCCATCTTTGGGCCCCTCAGCAGCCGAAAATCTCTCTCAGGCCCTCTTTGCTGTTTTCAAGAGCGTCGTTGTACTGATCTTCCATCCTCTTGAGGTTCTGCTCAACAAGTTTGGCGTACTGAGAAGCGTTAGCGCGCTCCGGGTTCTGCTCCAAAGCCTGCCTCATCTGCTCTTCCATCTGCTTGCCGAACTCCTCCCGTGCTGCTAGAAACTGCTCAAAGAAGGCTCCAATCTTAGCCATCATGCTTTCTGCCTGGCCTGTGGGATCAGCGAGGGAAGAAAGGATAGTTGTTCTCTCAAAACGTAGCTGATAGCTGTTGTCACTTGGGAGGACAATATTTGAAAAAATGGTCTTTATCAGACCCGTTCTGACTATCTTATACTCCTCATCAGAGTACTTACTAAGCTTAGCCTGAAGGGTCTCGGGGCTCTGCTCTACATCATTTAGAAAGGCTCCGGCTAGAGCCATACCTTCTTTCTCAAGGGTCTCTGCCTTGTACTTCTCTTCATCAATAGTTATATCTTTTGTCTTCTCAAGGGCTATTTCCCAAGCAGATTTGATTCTGGCCATACAATCACCTCTAAATTAAATATACCAAGAATTTTGAATTAGAAAAGCTTGAGAGCGCTTTTCACGCACTCATCCACAGATGGAATTACACGGGTCTCCAGGTCTTTTGAGAACGGAACCGGTGAGTTCTTTCCACCGCAGATCACAGGAGAAGCCTTAAGAGAAGAGAAAGTCTCTTTGTCCGTGACAATCATGGAGCAGACCTCAGAGGCTATTCCGCCAAAGGCTGCCGGGTCCTGGATTATCACCACACGCCCTGTTTTTCTTACAGACTTAAAGATAGTTTCTGTATCCAGTGGCTTGAGCGTGCAGAGGTCTATGACTGTTGAATCTATTCCCTGCTCATCCAGAGTTTCTGCTGTTCTGATAGCTGTCTTCACAGCGTGTGAATAGGAAACAATTGTTAAATCAGAGCCTTCTCTGATTACTTTTGCCTTACCTATCGGCAGCTCTTCTTCAGAAATCTCACCCTCGTTTCCATAAAGGAGCTTGTGTTCAAAGAACAAAACCGGATTATTATCCTTAATGGCAGCACGCAGCAGGTGGTAGGCGTCTGAGGGACAAGAAGGGGCTACCATCTTCAGGCCGTTACTGTTCATAAATAGAGCTTCAGGACTCTGCGTGTGCTGAGCACCGTGGCCGGTGCCGCTGCCTTCTGGGAGGCGGACAACTATGGGACAGTTGAAGGCTCCACCGCTCATAAAGTGCACTTTTGCGGCGTGGTTGACTATGGGGTCAAAGATAAGAGTAAAGAAATCTGCATACATTATTTCCACTATGGGCCTCAGCCCCATCATGGCAGCTCCCACCGCCAGCCCTGTAAAGCCTTCTTCAGAAACCGGAGTGTTAATCACCTGGTCAGGAAACTCTTTCACAAGCCCTTCAGTGACCTTAAAGCAGCCGCCGTAGACTCCTACATCCTCACCTAAGAGGACCACGTTCTTATCTTCACGCATGGAATCAGCCATGGCTTTTCTTATAGCTTCCCTGGTTGTCATTTCTCCTCCCCGGCGTATACAAGAGCCATAGTCTCTTCCTCTGTCAGGCAATCAGAGGCCATGGAGAGGGCTTTCTCTGCCATCAGGTTAATCCCTGTTTTACTTCTCTCTTCCTCTTCTTCTATCTCTTCTTCAGTGAAAAGGCCTTCTTCAAGCAGGTAGTTTTCAAAGTTCTTTATTGGGTCTTTCTTCTCCCAGAAGGCCTCTTCTTCAGCGCTTCTGTAAAGGCGCCTGTCACTCTTTGAGTGACCCTTTGTCCTGTAGGTCAGAGCCTCAATAAAGTACGGGCCTTTTCCTTCTTTTATGTACTGGACTGCTTTCTTGCAAGCTTCATAGACTTCCAACACGTTGTTCCCGTCCACCGTTACTCCTGGCATGGAGTAAGAGGCAGCTCTGTCAGAGATCTTCTTTATACTGATCATATCTGATGAGGAAGCGCTCATTCCGTAGAGGTTGTTTTCACAGAAGAAGAGAACCGGGAGCTTCCAGATGGAGGCCAGGTTCATGGTCTCATGAACTGAACCACGGGAAGTAGCCCCGTCTCCAAAGATCGCTACGCTTATGTTGTTTATTTTATTTCTCTTAAAATAGAAGGCTATACCTGCAGCAAGCGGCACCCCGCTGCCAACAACTGCAGAAGAGCCCAGGTTACACACCTCTTTATCAGGCATGTGCATACTGCCGCCCAAGCCCTTAGCCAGGCCGTGGGAGGAGCCGAACATCTCGGAGAACATGGCGGTTGGGTCTGAACCCTTACAGACAGTAAAGCCGTGGCACCTGTGAGTTGGAACTATCCAGTCCTTATCAGAGAGGGCAAGACAGAGCCCGGCCTGACAGGCTTCCTGACCGTTGGCAAGGTGTGTGGTGCCATGAATCAGACCGGCTTTGAAAAGCTCTTCTGTCTTTTCTTCAAAATTACGCGAATTCAGCATGAGACGCAGAGCGTCCAGGTAGAAAGCCTTTTCCATACTGCTTTTATTCTCTTACAGGAGACTGTCTAAATCAATCTCGCAAACAACAGTCGGAACAGCGCAGCCCCAGTTTTCCAGTACCTGCGGGTGGATTTCTCCAAAGATTCCAACCTTCTTACCTTCCACAACTATCTCTGCACAACGGCCGGGAATGAACCTTCCGTCTTCTCCGGGAGTTCTGAGCGTGTACTCTTTCTTTAAGAAGTACATGAGAGTATTCACAAGGCTGTTCACGTCGTTAAAACCTGCCTGATTGTCAGCAAGCATGAAGCCCAGTGTGTTTCTTGTAACGGTTCCGCTGTTGTCAGAGGCCTCCAGATGTGCTGTCTTTCCAACTTCAAAGATTCTGTGCGGATAAACGGCGTGCTGGGAGGAGCCTTCACTCTCAAGAAGAGAAGGAAGGACTGACGGGCGGACAACCTCAAAGTTCTCACTCATGGGGTTGGCAATGAAAATCATGCCGTCGGTGGAGATATTCATGTTATCTGCGTACTCTCTCTTACTTCCCAGATAGTTGTACATCATCTCCTGGAAGCCAAGCCCTACCATTATATCTTTAACCTTTCTTCCAAACTCCTCTGCAGGTGAGAGGCGGCCTATAGTAAAGTCCTTAGGAATCTCTGGCTCAAAGTTCTCAAGTCCGTAGCCAATCATCACGTCCTCTACTACATCTACCGGATGCAGGAAGTCGTTTCTGTATTCAGGGCATGTGATAAAGATCTTTGACCCTTCTACCACGCTGTAGACACCCATTCTCAGAAGAGCTTCCTGAGCCTCGTCTGCAGAAATGTCTTCTCCAAGAACGTGCTTTATCTCCTCCAGGGTGCAGCTGGCCGGCTCCTGGAAGTAGTAAGGAACGGTTATCTCCTTTCCAAACTCTGTCTCGTACGGGTAGACAACCTTGACCGGCTCAATGGTAAAGCCCATATCGGCCATATCACACGCCATGATTGAGGCACACAGGAGTATATCCCTCAAGCCCGGACCTGACATTTCAACAAACAGGTTACTGTCCCCAACTTCCACAGCTCCAACATACGCACTGTTGATTACCGGAGGCATGGAAAGGGTGTTTCCCTTATCATCATACAGATAAGGATAGACAGGGGCGTCCTTGATTATGTAACCGAACTCCTGACCCTTCGGATGCTTCTCAAGAATCTCTCTCAGAGACAGGTCCTCTTCCATATGAAGTGGCACAAAGTGTGTCTTATCCGGATCAGCTCCGTCGTAGTGGATTGGGTAGTTGATCAGGTCATTCCTGTATATGCCCATGGCAATGGATCTTCTCTTCCTGCCGAAGTTCCAGCAGAGCTTCTCCTGACTCTGAATCAGAGTTCTCAGTATCTCATCATCAACAACCTTTCCAGTTGCTACAAAACCACAGCTGTACTGTCTGACTTCCTTTACAGATTCTCCGACATGGAGCTCGCGTCCCTTGTTATCAGCTGTGAACTCAGAAGAGGAGAAAAAGTCAAAAGTGGGGAGTTTTTCAGGATTCTCGTAGGTTCTCAAGAGCCTGGTCAGACCCATTGCCGACCAGAGGTCGGGCCTGTTAGTATCGTTAAGTTCTATCTTGAGCACGTGGTTTTCCGTGTCATGGTCATCAAGCTCGGCTTTTGCACGGGGGAAGATTCTCTCAAGCTCCTCATCAGAGCACTTGCGGCCCAAAAGGTCAAAAAAAGTCTTCTCAGAAGTTTCAAACTTAGGCATCAGTTTCCCCTCCTTGTTCTTACGCTTTCAATCTCCGGGGTAAAGAGGTCCCTTATGTCACTCAAACCCAGATTCATAAGTGCCATACGGTCTATCCCCAGGCCCCAAGCCAAAACAGGCTCGTCCACGCCCAAAGCCTTAGTCACTTCCGGGCGGAAAATTCCCGAGCCGCCAAGCTCAAACCAACCCAACTTCGGGTGCTTTATATGTATCTCAATTGAGGGCTCCGTAAACGGGAAGTAGCCCGGAACGTACTTGTAGTCTGTGGCCCCGGCAATCTCGGTTGCAAACATCTTAAGCAGACCCAGAAGCTCCTTGAGGTTGGCTTCCTTTCCTATCACAATGCCTTCAGTCTGGTAAAAGTCAGCTCCGTGTGTTGCGTCCACTTCATCATACCTGAAGCATCTGACTACTCCGAAATACTTGCCCGGCTTCTTACACTTTGTCAGCTGGTGTGCACTGAGAACAGTGCCCTGACTTCTGAGAACCTGGCGTCTGGTGAACTCATGGTCAAACTTGTAGTTCCAGCCACGGGATCCGGTGTCTCCACCGTTCTCATGGGCTCTGGCCACATTTGTAAGCCAAGGCTCCTCTATTTCCTTACAGTGAACCGGATCCTTTACATAATAAACATCATGAATATCTCTGGCGCTGTGGAACTGAGGCATAAAGAGCGCGTCTCCATTCCAGAACTCGTTCTCTACCAGCGGTCCGTCAAACTCTTCAAAACCAAGAGAAGTAAGCTTGTCCTTTACCCACTGAATGTAGTTTCCGTATGGGTTGTGGCGACCCGGGATAAGTCGGGACACCGGAGCGTCCAGTCCATAAGGTCTGAATGAAGCATTCTTCCAAGAGCCGGAAGAAATAATCTGCGGAGTAAGAACACCTATCTCCTCTCCTGTAATATTTGCTTCCAGTACAGCCTTCTTGGCCTCTAAGCCCTCTTCGGTAATCCTGTAAACAACCTCTTCTCTCTCACTGACCTTGTACGGTGAGCCGGAGGCGCCTCTCTTTTTTGAAATCTGGGCCATAAGAGCCTTCTCACCATCTGTGAGTGAACTCTCTTCCAAAGCTCCGTTTATTCCCTTCTTCAACAGCTCATCCGTAGCCTTCAAAAATTCCGGCAGCTCTTCAGTTTTAAGAAAAGCCTTCTTGTCCTCAGTCATGCCACAGATTCCTGCTTTTGAAAGAGAGCCGTAAGCTGAGCCTATATCACTCTGCTCCAGACCCAAAGCCTCTCTGATGGCAGTAATCTCCATCTGCTTTCCACCCTTGAGGAGGTTGAAAATGCGCATGGCAGGGGTTCCCTGCTCTGCCTGGGTTTTCCCGAGCTCAGTCAGTTCATATAAAACCGCTGTTCTTCTACTTGTCTCAGCCAAAAAGCCCTTGGCACTGAGCCAAGAAAAGGCCTGATTGCACTGGCCGATTTTGTACCCTAAAGCCTCTACAATTTTCTCACTTGTCAGATCCACGTCTTTTTCAGCAAACCTGAGAAGTCTCACTTCCAGCGGATGAAGGTTCCTTACATCTATCATAAATGCCACCATAAGTTTTATTCCGTCCTCTGTTAGGGGTCGGTTTTGATTCGGAACAATTATAATGATTTATCCTACAAAAAGAAAAGTACAAATAGACGTTGGAAAATTTAAAGGGTCCGGTTATTGCACACTTTAGAGTTTTTTGTTAGTTTTCAACGGATTAATTTGAAGGTTTAAAAAAAGATGACACAACTCGAAAAAATGAGAAACATTGGAATCAGTGCTCATATTGATTCAGGAAAGACAACTCTCAGTGAGAGAATCCTCTACTACTGCAACAAGATTCACGCCATCCACGAAGTCCACGGAAAGGACGGAGTCGGAGCCACCATGGACAGCATGGAGCTTGAAAGAGAAAGAGGAATCACAATTGCAAGTGCTGCTACAAGCGTCACATGGAAAGGCTATGATATAAATGTTATTGATACTCCGGGCCACGTTGACTTCACCGTTGAAGTTGAAAGATCCCTGCGTGTTCTCGACGGAGCCATCCTTGTCCTGTGTTCAGTCGGCGGTGTTCAGAGCCAGAGTATTACTGTTGACCGCCAGATGAACCGCTACAGGGTTCCACGCATTGCTTTTATCAATAAGTGCGACAGAACCGGCGCCAACCCCTACCACGTTGTTGAGCAGATGAGAGAAAAGCTCAAGCTAAACGCCGTTATGGTTGAAATCCCGATTGGTCTTGAAGACAAGCTTGAAGGTGTAGTAGACCTCCTGAGAATGAAGGCCCTCTACTTTGACGGCCCCAACGGAGATATAGTTAGAGAAGAAGAAGTTCCTGCTTCCCTTATGGAGGAAGCTCTCTCTCGCCGCCAGACTCTGTTAGAAGAGGCTGGAAACTTTGATGATGAGCTGATGGAGACTCTTCTTGAAGGCGAAGAGCCAGAGATAGAGAAAGTTGAAAAGGCTATAAGAGTCGGAACACTGTCATTGCAGCTCTGCCCGGTCTTCTGCGGTTCAGCCCACAAGAACAAGGGTATTCAGCCCCTTCTTGACGGAGTTACAAAGTACCTGCCAAATCCGTCAGACGTTGAGAACAGAGCCCTGGACCTGGACGACAATGAAAGAGAAGTTGTCCTTGAGTCCAACCCTGACAGAGACCCGGTTATCCTTGCTTTCAAGCTTGAAGACGGTCAGTACGGCCAGCTCACATACATCCGTATTTATGAAGGCTGCCTGAAGAAGGGAGACGAGCTGATCAACACAAGAACAAAGAAGAAGTTCAAGGTAGGACGCCTTATCAAGATGCATGCCTCCGAAATGGAAGATATTCAGGAAGCCAGATGTGGGGACATTGCCGCCCTATTTGGAATTGACTGCGCAAGCGGTGATACCTTCTGCGGAGGCAAGGTCAACTATGCCATGACTTCCATGTTCGTCCCGAATCCTGTTATCAGCCTGGCCATCTTCCCTAAGGACAAGAAGAGCCAGGACAACATGAGCAAGGCAGTTAACCGCTTCATGAAGGAAGACCCGACATTCCAGTGCTATGTTGACCCGGAAAGCAACCAGACCATCATCAAGGGTATGGGAGAACTGCACCTGGACGTCTACGTGGAGCGAATGAGAAGAGAGTACAAGTGTGAGGTAGAGGTCGGTCAGCCTGAGGTTGCCTACAGAGAGGCAATTACAGAGAGAGCCGAGTTCAACTTTACCCACAAGAAGCAGACAGGTGGTAGCGGTCAGTTCGCAAGGGTTGCCGGCTATATTGAGCCTATTCTTGCAGCTCCCGGTTCAGACGAGGAAGTCAAGGACTATGAGTTTGCCAGTGAGGTCAAGGGCGGAGCCATTCCTACCGAGTACATTCCTTCCTGTGACAAGGGTTTCCAGACAGCCATGAAGAAAGGCCCACAGCTCGGTTTCCCGATTGTCGGCGTAAAGTGCGTAGTCAACGACGGTGCCTGGCACCCGGTAGACTCTTCCGACATGGCCTTCCAGACCGCTGCAATCGGTGCTTTCAAAGAGGCTTTTGCCAAGGCCAAACCAGCCATCCTTGAGCCGATTATGAAGGTTGAGATTGAAGGTCCTTCCGAATTCCAGGGAGCCATCTTCGGCACAATCAACCAGAGAAGAGGTATGATCATCTCTTCAACAGAAGATAACGGCACCTGCCGTGTTGATGCTGAAGTTCCTCTTGCGGAGATGTTCGGCTACTCTACAGTCCTGCGTTCCATGACCCAGGGCAAGGCCGAGTACTCCATGGAAGTCTGCAGATACGCCAAGGTTCCTACCTCTCTTGGCGAAGAGCTGAAGAAGAAGGCTGCAGAAAAAGAAGCAAAGGAAAAGAAGAAATAATTTTTTCGACTATTATCGGGAATGAATAAGATGCTATAATAAAGCATCGTTATACGGAGTTGGCTGTCGCCACTTGTGACGCCGTTGGCGAACCTTCTGCGCGACAGTCTGACTTTTATCCACTATTCATTCTTGAACGGAGGATTCAATGGAAGTTAATGAGCTTATCAGTAAAAGCCCAATCAGGATATTCGAGGACTCCATAAACGGGGGTCTCGGCAGAGGCAACCTCGGAGTCATCACTTCAAGACACGGAATGGGTAAGACAGCTTGCCTGGTCCATATTGCCATAGACCGCATTCTTCAGGATGAAAACATTGTTCACGTCTCCTTCGGTGCCAACCTTGAGCATATTATGGGATGGTACAAAGAAGTCTTCAAAGAAATCACAGACTTCAAGAGCATGGACAGCGCTGTTGACGTATACGAAAGAATCAGGACAAACCGTGTTCTTATGAACTTCTCTCAGGAAAATGTCACCATTGACAAGATTCTGGCCAGCCTCAAGACTCTGATCAATCAGGGCTCCTTCAAGGCAGACGCCCTCTTCTTTGACGGTTACAAACTTACCGTTGCCACTGAGGAAGATGTTCGCAAGCTCAAAGAATTTGCAAAGGAAATGAATGTGGAAATCTGGTTCACGGTTTCTCCCGTCCTGCCGGATGTTGTTTTTGATGAGTACGGAATTCCGAGCACTCTCAAGAGAGATCTCATAGATGTCCTAATTGGCATGCACTACAACGACGAAAAGAGCCGTGTAATCATGACCGTTGTCAAAGATCACTCTTCAGACATCCCAAAACCGACCGGAGTCTGTCTCGACCCGAAGACCATGCTGATTGCAGAGTAAAACTCCTGCACACGCAAAAGCAAACCAGGTCACTTCTCAGCGACCTGGTTTTATTTTATCTAGTTTTGAAAAATCTCCGGCAACCTGATCTTACAGTCGACGTTTTGACCCTCTTTTTTTAAAAAAAGCGTGTTTTTCACGCGGAATAAAAAAATTTGGTCTGATTCCGCGTGTTTAGACTCATTAAGGCAGGCGTTTATCACCTGCCGTAGAGGCCTATGTACTCTCTGAGTCTGTTCAGAATATCGTCAGTTAGGAGAGTTTCATCAAATCTCCAGGACCAGTTGCTGCTGCCAACGGTTGATGGAGCGTTCATGCGGGCACTGTTGTCCAGGCCCAGCAGGTCCTGAAGCGGAAAGACTACGTAGCGGGCAGGAGAGGCAATCAAGACACGCATCATCTGCCAAACTATCTCTTCATCCGGGCACTGGAAGTAGCGCCTCAAAATATCTTTGTACTCATCACTCTGTCTGTTATACCAGCCACGGGTGGTTTCATTGTCATGAGTGCCGGTGTAGGCTACGCAGTTTTTAATATAGTTGTGTGGCAGATAGGCGTTCTCTGTGTTCAGCTTTCCGCTACTGAGGTCAAAGGCAAACTGCACTATCTTCATGCCCGGGAAGCCAGACTCTGCAAGAAGGGCCTCAACGGCCGGGGTGATTATTCCTAAATCTTCTGCAATTATTTCCTTGCCCTGGAAGTGTTTAAGGAGTTTCATTCCTGGACCTGGGAGCCACTTTCCAGCTTCTGCAGTCTCTGAACCAGCGGGAACTTCCCAGTAGGATTCAAAGCCTCTGAAGTGATCTATTCTTAGCACATCTACCATATTAAGGGTCATAAGAACACGCTTTTTGAACCAGCTGTAGTCGTCTTTCTCGTGCTCTTTCCAGTTGTAGACCGGGTTTCCCCAGTACTGGCCTGTAGGAGAGAACGCGTCTGGTGGAACACCGGCTCCAGCGGTCTGGTGTCCCTCGGAATCAAGCTTAAAGAGTTTTTTGTTGGTCCAGACGTCTACGCTGTCTCCGGCGCAGAAGATAGGCATGTCTCCAACTATCTGGATTCCCAGAGAGGAAGCGTAGGAGTGAAGACTTTCCCATTGGGTGTAGAAGAAGAACTGAAGAGCTTTGTAGATCTTTATCTCTTCTTCAAGAAGCTTGGTGTATTTTTTAATGGCGGCAGCATTTCTCTTTCTTATGGGCTCTTCCCACAAAAACCACCTGGTGTCATTGAAGTGGTCGGAAAGAGCGCGGTAGAGGGAGTAATCATCCAGCCACCAGGAATTATCCGCACAGAAGGCTAAGTAGTCCCTGCTGCCAGAGTTCTTTTCAAGAAAGGCTTTTGCAGCCTCCTTGAGAAGCTGGAATTTGTATTCAAATACTTTGCCGTAATCAACCCTGTCACTTCTTGAACCTACAGTTTTGTCCTCAGGAGCAGAATAGCCGTCAATCTGACGTAGATCTATCAGATACTCGTTACCTGCAAAACATGAAAGAGGAGCATACGGAGAGTTTCCGTAACCTGTAGGTCCGAGAGGCAGTATCTGCCAAAGTTTTATCCCTGCGCGGGAGAAGCGTTCAAGGGTGGTTCTGGCCTCTTCTCCAAGGTCTCCAATTCCGTAAGGAGAAGGGAAAGAACAGGGATGAAGAAGCACACCGCATTTTCTGTTTTTATTGTTTTCTGTCATGCCTTTTATCATACTTCAAACAGAGGCGCTGTTGCCATACTGTAATTGTTACGTTTCTTGTTTCAAGGCGTTTTTTGTGCTATAATGCAGGCATGGCTCAAGAAGAAACAGAATTTGTAATCGGACAGCATGTTGTGTACCCTCTACAGGGAGTAGGAATAGTCAAAGACATTAAAGAGAGAGAGCTCAGAGGTGAGAAAATCCTCTTTTATGTTATTTATATTTCTGTCTCGGACATGACTGTCAGCATTCCTGTTTCTAAGATTAAAGATTCTGGAATCAGAGCCCTTGTAGATGCTGAAAAGGCTGAGAAAGCACTTGATAGCATTTCTGACAAGTATGAACCACTGAACGTAGACTGGAAGGCAAGGTATCAGATAAATGTTGAACTTGTAAAAGAAGGAAGCATTGAGTCCATAGTTAAGGTTGTTCAGGGTCTGTATCACAGAAGTAAGATTAAGGAGCTACCTGTTCAGGAAAGAAAGCTCTACGACAGTGCCCTTGGTATTCTTATAGACGAGTGCTCATTTACACTGGGCAAGGATCCTGAAGAAATAGAGAAAATCATCTTCAGTCATCTTGAAAAATGAAGAGCCTGAAACACGCACTGGTTCTGACTTCTGCCGGTTCCTCGGTGCGCTTTAAAAACGGCAAAAAAGAGTTTCACCTTATAGACGGAAAATCTGTCCTCCTCCGCGCAGCCCTGCCCTTTGTCAACTGTGGTTGTCTAGCTATTGTGGTTACGTACAAAGAAGGCACGTTGGATCAGACAAAAAAAGCTCTTGAAGGTCTCCCCTCTTCTGTTCCTCTTTACTTTACCCCTGGCGGTAAGAGCCGAAGAGAATCAGTATTTAATGGGCTTAAGAAGCTTAGTGAGTGCTTAGAATTCAAAAATGAAGACAAGAACATACTGGTCAGCATTCACGACGGCGCCAGGCCTTTTGTCTCAGAAGCTCTGGTTAAGTCCTGTCTTGAGAAAGCCTCTATCTACGGCGCCTCTGTTCCTGCCATAAAGGGAAAAGACACACTTGCGCTGGTTGAAAACTCAGTGATTAAGAGCTACATAGACAGAGAAAAGACAGTGTTTTTACAAACTCCCCAGGTCTTTAGACTGAGTGAGATTCTGCTCGCCCATCAAAAAGCAGATAGGGACGGCATGGAGTTCACAGATGACACCAGCCTTTTTACAGCCTACGGCGGAGTAGTTCATGTGGTGAGCGGAGAGGTTGAGAACACAAAAATTACATACCCAGAAGATATGGAGAAGTTCAAATGAGAGTTGGTAGCGGTTGGGATTTACACAAACTAGAAGAAGGAAGAGCACTTTTCTTGGGTGGAGTTGAAATAGAGAGTCCAAAAGGAGCTGTTGCTCATTCAGATGGGGACGCGCTCATTCATGCCATGATAGATGCTCTTTTGGGAGCCGCAGGCCTCTCGGACATAGGAACCTACTTTCCTGACACGGATCCAACTTATAAGGATATAGATTCAAGAGTACTGTTGCGCATGACAAACGACCTGGTCAGAGAAAGGGATTTAGATATAGTTAATTTTGACACAACTATAGTCCTTCAGTCTCCAAAACTTGCTTCCTACATTCCTCTTATGAAAGAAAGCCTTTCTGAAGCCCTGGATCTGGATGAAAGCTGCATAGGAATTAAGGCCAAAACTGCTGAACACATTTTAGGAGAACTTGGCTCTTCGGATGCAGTCATGGCCATGGCCACAGTTCTTCTGGAGGAAAGATGAACATAATTCTCTTCGAAAGCGAGCAAAACAGCCTCCCACTTTCAGATAACAGAGCTAAACACATATTAGAGATTCTTAAACTCAAAGAGGGAGACACTTTTAAGGCCGGCGTTATTAATACCTCCGAAGGCCTGGCAACCATAAAAGAGATAAACGGAAAAGAGATACTATTTGACTACCAGGCCACCAGCGTTCCAGTTTTGTACCCAGTGACCATGATAATTGCCCAGGTTAGGCCTATTTGCATGAAAAGAATTCTCAGAGAGGCCGTCTCTCTTGGCTGCTCAAAGATTATTCTCACTACCTCCGACACTGGAGAGAAGTCCTATGCCAACAGCAACATTTACAAAAGTGGCGACTACATAGACTACTTGCTTGACGGGGCCATGCAGAGCGCCCACGCAGGAGTGCCTGAGGTCATGTTTGCAGAAAACGCCTCTAAAGCCATAGCCCTTGCTCCCTCTACTGCTACTCATATCTTGTTGGACAATGCCGTTGGCTCCACTCCCCTTAGCTCAGCCACAGTTACTGCACCGGCTGTCTTAGCCATAGGACCTGAGCGCGGATGGAGTGACAGAGAAAGAGAAATCTTTATTTCTAATGGCTATTTACCTATGCTACTTGGAAATAGAGTACTACGCACAGAGACAGCCTGCAGTACAGGCTTAGCTATTCTTCTCTCCAGGCTCAATCTTCTGTAGTTTTTTCTCTTCTTTAAGCTTTTTCTTGTACTCTTTCTTTGTAAGTACCGGAGGCGGAAGAGTTGGTACCTGTTCAAGAAGCTGCGGGTTTTCCAACAGATTCTGAAAGTGCTTAATACTCTTTATAAAGTAGAAACCACTGGTGATTCTCTCATCTACAGTAAAACCAACAGGAACCTTGTATCTGCATGAGATAGGTTTACCATCATCATCATACTCCCTGACTCTCTCCAAACCTCCCAGGGTTATAAAAAGAGAGGTAGTTCCCCATTCATAGAGGTGGTGGTGAGGACTAGGACCGTCTATACCTATTGAGCCGAGATTGGAAATAAAGACAGATGTATGAAGTCCATCGGCGTCCCTAACAAACCTTGGAAGCTTTCCAATCTTCTCAAACACACTGAGAATGCTGACAAAAGAAGAGATAGCCCAATACGGAACATGCAACAAAATCTTAATCAGTCCATCAGTTGAGTTGTCCTCACTGTCTTCTTTGGATCTATTTATATAGTCATCCATGATCTTGGCATATTCCATCAGTGTCATCTCTGGTTTGAAGTAGAGAGGATTACTGGTCTCTGGAGCTTCATCTGTCATCTCTTCCTTAACAACAAAGTTCATAGAAAGTTCATCTCTCTGCCAGTATCTTTTTGAAGCTATAAAACGGTTTAGCTCTGGTCTTTCAACCATGGTTCTCATTATGGCAGCACAGAATACGTAGAAAAACCTCATTCTGAACTCTGGCTTTTCAGCATTCAGTGCACGAATATAATCAAGGGTGTTAGTTACATCCAGATCAAAACTGTGGTAAACAAGAGAGTCACTTCTTCTTTTCAGAAGAAAGGGAAAGATTGTATTAAATACAGGAATATCAAAAACCTGTTTTGCGTCATTTCGTTTCATAATACTAGTATTTTATCTTACTTCGTTAATTTTATAAAGATAATGCCTCTTCATATCAGAATCAAATTCCTTGTTACACCCATACTCCCTTCCAAGGCACGGCTTCCAAAGAGAAGGGTCCTCCATGCACAGGTAGAAGAAAACCTTCTCTTTCCACTCAACAGGAAAAAGAGAATAAAGGTAAGAGAACATCTCTTTCTTTGTCTCTAACGGATAAGAGTACTTTCCAGCTGCCGGTGTAAGAGGAATCTTGGTCACCAGCGTTTTTCTTCCACCTTCTCGTAAGACCCTTAGATTCTGTTTTGTAAAGGTTAGAGTTCCAAGACCTATCATGACAACTTTATCCGGGTCCAAAGAAGAAGTGAGCAGTTTAACCAAAGAAGCGTACTCTTCCTTCCAACCCTTAAAGTAGACCATAGGGTGCACATGGAAGCCTACAAGTATACCGTGTTCGGAAGCCTTGATAGCACTTTCCATTCTTTTTTCTACAGAAGAAGTCAAATGCTCCTCTTTTTCAACTATAGTCTTAGCATTGATTGACCAGGTGGCAATTATGTTTTCAGGCAAATCCATGCTAACCCAATCAGAGCGGGAGGACTTGGTTTTTAGCTCTATTACCACTTCCGGGTGCTTAAGAGCAAATGAAGAGAGGGCAGTAAGAGTACCGTAGTCATCTCCAAAGATCAGCGAGTCTGAGCTCTGTCCTGTTCCTATATGCCACACACCTTCTTCAAGAACCAGGTTATCCAGATAGCTTTCCAGGTTTCCAACCACCTTTATATTGTTTTTGCTGTAAAAACTCTGGATGCTACAGTAAGCACAACCATAGGCGCATTGCTGGACAGCGTCCAGCGTGCGTAGATTACAGCACCTGGTTAGCTCACCTTCCTTTGGGCAAGGGCAGCGACCCATTATCTTCTGGGCAGCCGGGAAGTCAGGGACTATACTTATCTCTTCCCTTTTGTACTCTCCGCTGTCAAAGTTTGTGTAGTCAGCACACTCGCTTCTTAGCGCATTTATCTTCTTGATTACAGCCTCGTAGGCTCTATTCACATCTTTCTTAGAAGATAAGACACAGTCCGTAGGCCACAAGTCCTTCAGGGTTGGGCCTCCCCAGAGAGACAGGTCCATCTCGTGTTCTCTGAGTATGCGCCTCTGTTGAAATGTCAAAGCCTCAATTGTATCTGCAAACAACATAAACTTACCCTGCTTCTTCTGAGGCGTTTTGAACAGCCGTCAGGACGGTGCCCATTTTTATCTTGTGCCAGACTATGATAGTGAACTGGACTATGGTAAGAGAGACCATCACAAAGAAGACTACACACATAAACTCCGAGAGTCCGGATCCAATAAGAACCTCAACGAGAATGTCGGAAAGGGCGTGGAGAAGAATGGAGAGAGGGAAGAAGAGCATGTACCAGGAGCCCTTCATGGAAATCCAGACCATGACAGCTAGAGAAATATGAATGCCAAGGGAAGCTATTTCCTCAACTAGTGAATAAATGAAATCCATAGGATGAAAGTCCTGCATGCTGGTCATGGCCTCTATTATTGCAGCAGAAGCCATGCTGTCTATCCTATCTACAGAGAGAGAAACCGAACTGCCGCCGTTAAAGGCATAAACAAGATTCAGGACCATGGTAAGAACAAAAACAAATATTACAGCCCCTCCGTGACCAAGTCCGTGCATGAGAGCATGGTTTCTTTCACTCTCGACTTCCATGATATTTCTCTTTACTTCATCAGAAACGTTTATTACTTCCTCTTCCTCTTTATCCTTCTTGTTCTCCAGCAGAGAGGAGATTTTCATGGAGATAAGGCAGCCACCTTCTTCAAAAATACCAGCTATAAGCCCAGAGAGAGCTACGGCCTTTACAGGAGAAACCATGAGACGAGCCCAAAGTTCGGTGCTGCGAAGCAGATCCAGAGCCAGACGCTCCAAGAACAGGGCAAAGACAATAAAGGTTATTACACCGGCCCAGAACGGAGCGCTGTTTACGCTGTATCTGCGTTTAAGAAAAACATAAAAAAACAACGGCACCAGAATTGCAATTACAGAACAGAATATGATTACTGGTAAGTATTCCTGCATACAGTGTTCCATCCTTTAGTTCTGCTGATCACTATCTCACCACCTTCAGAGGCCTCTCTAAGAAGAATAGCACTGTAGCTATCCTGCAAGGCAGAAGAAAGAAGAGTTGTCTCTTCCTCTGTGGCCTTTGTCTCTGAAAATAGAGAACCAGCTTTCTCTAAAACTATTTTTATAGCCTCTTCATCATCTCTCACTTCTGAGGCTTTTATACTAACAGTCTTTTCTAAGACCTGGTTCTTTTTATCTAAATAAGTGTATGTTCCGTCTTTGAACTCGCCACGCACCCCGCTCACCCTAAGAGAATAGCCTCTTATCTTACTGTGGTACTCTTCCCCTTCAAAATCATAAAGGCAGGTTTTTCCACTTTCAAAAACTATGTAGGCAGTAGTTCTTTGACTCTCTTTCAACACCCCGTCTTCGTAGCTTTTGTAGCGGTCCTGAGTCCTAACCACGTTAAATGTGCTAGTTATAGCTCTTAGTGAAAAAGCTTCAGAAGAGGGGACAGCCAGGATAGCTCTCATAAGAGCAAAAGCGTGGTACTCATGGGCCCGAGAGAGGTACAAAGAAGTAACCTCCCCAATCAGGCCGCTTTCCAGATTCTCCAAGAGGCCCCTGATTTCGGGCAGATACGGATACTGCTCGGCAACCAAAATCCTGCCGCCCCCTAAATGAGAAGCCCAGATTCTATCCAAATCTTCTTCAGTCATGGCAGCAGGAGTTTCGCAGACCACAGGAAGACCTTTTTCAACAAAAGAAAGGCTCACATCAGCTATTGAGGCCTTATTGACTGCTACAACCACAAAGCCGGGGCAGAGGGAGAGAAACTCTTTTTCTTCCAGAAAAGCCCTTACGCCTAACGCCCTAAAACTAAGGGCCTTTTCTTCACTTCTGCAGAGCACACCCACTAAATCAAAGATTTCCGGGTATCTCTTAAAAAGGCGAACGTAGAAGAGGGATCTCCACCCTGAGCCGACTATCCCAAAGCGTATCTTAGCCAAGCCAGGTTCTCAAAGCCTCATCACAACTGGAAACGTTGAAACTCTTCACGGCTAGTCCTTTTTCCAGTCTTCCGCCCTTCATTTTCACTGCAGTTGAAAGCTCAAAATCTGCAACTCCGAAGGCTCCTTCCTCATTTGTGCAGAACGGCCTGACAACCTTGTCCTTGAGATCCGCCTCATCAATAAATGAAGCCACCAGCCTCGGATAGGTTCTGTACCAGATGGGGAAGCCCAGATAGATGACGCCATACTCTGAGTAGTTGAGATTCAGAACCTTCATTTTCGGATGAATGTTATTGTCAATCTCATTTTTGGCCACCTTGCAGAGCTCCTCGTAATTTGAGGGATAGCCAATTTCGCCCTCTATGCGGGCAATATCCGCACCAGTCATCTGCGCAATCTTCTCGGCAACAACCCTGGTGTTGCCTTTTTCTTCCAAAGAATAATAAACAACTAAACTTTTCATACTCAGAATTTTGCATCAAGCACAGCCAAAAATCCATAAAAAACAGCCCTCACTTGACAAAAAATCCCATATATCTAAAATGAAAATGATTTTCATTTTCAATTTGAAGGAAAAACATGACACGCGGAGTATACAACACCAGGCAGAATGCATTGATCTTATCCTATATAAAGACCCTCAAAGGCCATTTCACTGCAAATGACATTTTTGAGCACTTCAGGCTCAGCGACACACCGGTTGGAAGCGCAACCATCTACCGGCAGCTGGATAGATTTGTGCAGGAAGGGCTTGTAAACCGCTACGTCATAGACGAGAGCTCCGGGTGCTGCTACGAGTATGTGCACCACAACCACACCCACAAGGGGGAGTGCTACCACTGCAAGTGCGAGGGCTGCGGGAAGCTGATTCACCTTGGGTGCGAAGAAATATCTTCTCTCAACGAGCACCTGCTGAAGGACCATAACTTTCTTGTAGACCCGCACAAGACCGTCTTCTACGGCCTCTGCAACGAGTGCAGAGCAAAAGGGACAAACGCATGAAACGCCTTGCTCCATACCTTGCCCTTTCCGCCGTTCTGGTCATGATTCTTGCTTTTGTCTCCTGCTCAAAAACTTCTGAAAAGGAAGATGCATCCACAGTCCGGATTGTGGCAGCGAGCTTTCCGCAGTACGACTGGCTTAGAGAGATAACTAAGGGCGTTGAGGGCGTAGAGTTAGTACTGCTGAACAAAAACGGTACGGACTTACACAGCTACCAGCCTTCAATTGAAGATATAAGAAAGATTGGCAGCAGCACGCTTTTTGTCTTTACAGGAGGAGAGTCTGAAGAGTGGGCTCAGGACGCAGTAAAGGCCTTAGGCAAAAGTGAGGAGAGCGTTTTCTCCATGCTGAATGAGCTTGGAGAGAGGGCTTTGGAAGAAGAGATAGTTGAGGGCATGGAGGGCGAGCATGAAGAATACGAAGATTCTGAGATAGACGAGCACGTGTGGCTTTCGCTTAAAAATGCCATCTATCTTGTCTCTTCTCTTGCTAAGAGGCTCTCAGAGCTGGACAGTGCCAATTCTCAAGCGTACATCTCTAATGCTAAAGCCTACATAGAGAAGCTGAGCGCCTTGGATAAACAGTACACAGAAACTGTTAAAACCAGTGTTCTGGACACAATTATAGTCGCAGACCGTTTTCCGTTTTTGTATCTGGTCAAGGACTACAGTATAAACTACTACGCAGCCTTCTCGGGGTGCTCAGCGGAAACAGAGGCCAGCTTTAACACCATAATTTTCCTGGCTGAGAAAACAGAGAGCCTAGGAACAGACAGCATTCTGATTCTTGAAAAATCAGATGACAGGCTTGCCAAGACAATTATTGAAAACACAGAGCTAAAAAACGTGAAAACCCTTGTTCTCAACTCACTGCAGAGCGTGAGTGAGGCAGATATAAACAGTGGTCTGACATATATTTATGTCATGGAACAGAATCTGGAAGTACTTAAGGAAGCATTAAACTGATGGCCTATCTTATTTGCAAAGACGTGAGTCTCGGGTACGAAAATATTACGCTTGTTGAAAACCTCAATTTTGAAGTTAACGCAGGCGACTACTTGTGCATTGTCGGCGAGAACGGCACCGGGAAGTCTACACTTGTCAAAACCATACTCCATTTAAGAAGGCCCTTGAAGGGCAATATCTACTACTCGGACGGCATAACTCCCACCCAGGTTGGCTACCTACCTCAGCAAACAAGCGTCCAAAAGGACTTTCCAGCCTCTGTGAAAGAGATAGTGCTCTCTGGTTTTCAGGGCAAGACAGGTCTCAGACCATTTTACACAAAAGCTGAAAAAGAAGAGGCTAAAGAGGCCATGGCACGGCTAGGGATTGAGGGTCTGGAGAACATGAGTTACATGGAGCTTTCCGGCGGTCAGCAGCAGAGAGTTCTACTTGCCAGAGCCCTGTGCGCTGCGGATAAGCTACTGCTTCTGGACGAACCGGCTACAGGCCTGGATCCGTACGGAGCGGATGAAATGTACAAAACCATCAAGAGCCTAAATGAAAGTGGCATTTCAATCATCATGATCACCCACGACATTCAGGCAGCTTTACAGTTCTCTACCCACATTTTAAACATAGGTTCCACACCGTTCTTTGGAACTAGAGATGAGTACTTAAACAGTCGCGAAGGGCTTAGGTACCTACGTTTTCACAAGGAGGCCGAGCATGTTTGAAACCCTCTCCTTCTACTTCTCTTTCCCCTTTGTCCGCTACGCTTTGATTGTTGGAACCCTTATCTCACTTTGTGCGTCCCTTCTGGGCGTATCTTTAGTTCTAAAGCGTTTTTCATTCATAGGGGACGGGCTTTCCCACGTAGCATTTGGAATAATTGCGGTAGCCAGTGTCATGAACCTTTCCAATGATATGCTTCTAGTTCTCCCCGTAACAGTCCTCTGTGCCATTCTTCTTCTAAAGACAGGCACAACTGCTAAAATCAAGGGAGACGCCGCCATAGCCATGATCTCTGTCGGAGCCTTGGCCATAGGCTATCTGATTATGAACATATTCTCAAAAGCTCCGAACATTTCGGGAGATGTGTGCAGTTCCCTCTTCGGCTCCGTCTCCATCCTAACCCTCACTGTCTCTGAGGTCTATCTGAGCATCATCCTTGCAGTTGTAGTGGTCTCAGTTTACGTTTTCTGCTACCACCGCATCTTTGCAGTAACATTTGATGAAGACTTTGCAACAGCTGTCGGCACCCCGGTTGGAAGATACAACCTTCTGATTGCTTCAATTACAGCAATCATCATTGTTCTTGCCATGAAGCTGGTCGGCTCTCTACTTATCTCTGCCCTGATTATCTTCCCGGCCATCTCTGCCATGAGAATCTATAAGAGCTTTAGATCGGTAACCATCTGCAGCGCCGTCCTCTCAGTTATCTGTGCTGTCTCTGGAATAATCATTTCCATACTTGCAGACACACCGGTCGGGTCCACAATTGTTGCAGTGGACATACTGTGTTTTCTTATCTTTGCTTTTATTGGAAAACTTAAAGCTGCTTGAGAATCTTGTGTAAAGTGACGTAAAGACTCTGAGATTCTTCTGAGCTCAAAGAAACGCAGGAGCCTACTTCTGAAGGCACATTCACAGCCTTCTCTCTCAGCTCCCAGCCCTTAACTGTTACACTAACTTCCAGGTCCCTTGCATCCTTCTCCGATCTTCTTTTTGACAGGTAGCCCTTCTCATAGAGCCTGTTTACAAGGGGCGTGAGAGTGCCAGAGTCCAGATAAAGAATCTCTCCAAGTTCCTTCAAGTAAAGACTCTTTTTCTCCCACAGGGCCAGCATGACAATATACTGAGTGTAGGTTAAATCCAGAGGCTTAAGAACAGGCGTGTAGGCTCTCACTATCTCTTTAGCACAGGCGTATAGGGGAAAGCACAGCTGATTTTCTAGTTTCAGAGCTTCATATTTACTCTCTTTTTCCTTCATTTCCACACTCCAAATCAATCCACAACGTTCACTATCTCAGGCAGTAGCTGCTTCTTTCTGGAAAGAATTCCAGGCATATCATACACGCAATTCTTTATCTTCATGTACGGGAGCTTGCGCTCTGCGCTGTGTACAGTTGAAAGAAGTATGCTGTGCTCTCTCAGGACATCTGTAATCATCAGCATGGCCCAGTCCAGAGACGCATCCGTTCTAACCTCATCCAGAACCTCAAGGTACTTGTCACAGACCTGAAGAGCGTCTTCAACTGACGGAGTCTCACACTGCCCTATTCCAATCTTGATAGCGTTTTCTACATATACCTTAAAGTCTGACTTGATTACAGTCTTTGGATCTCTGACGCTTAAAGACTCACTCTGATTGAACATACGCTGTCCAAAATCCTTGACTGAGACCTCTCCGGCAATCATGCAAAGCTTCTCAGCCACAGCCCTGTCTGTGTCTGTTGTTGTCGGGCTTCTAAGAATCAGTGTGTCTGAGATAATTCCCGCAAGAAGGACCTTTGCTGTAACCGGATCTGGAGCAATTGAGTGTCTTTCAAACAGTTTTGAGACTATGGTGCATGTGCTTCCAAGTGGCTCAGCGTCTATAAAAATAGGAAGAGTTGTTTTTACAGCATCCAGTCTGTGGTGGTCAATTATCTCCCTGACAGAGGCTGTCTCAATACCCTTTATACTCTGGCCCATCTCGTTGTGGTCCACAAGAATTACCTTGTAAGAAGGTTTTTGCAAAAAGCATCTGCGGGTAACATAGCCAACCCACTCTTCTCCGTTGAAAACGCTCAGGCCTCTGAGCTTACTCTCGGCCAGGAGAGTTTTGGCATCGTCAAAAAGGACATTGGCCTGAAGGCCGTGACCCTGGTCTCCAATCAGTTCTCTGACCTCCGTGGCCATTCTCAGCCTTCTAATAGCTTCGGCTGTTCCAAGGCTTGTAAGGAACACAGAGCCTGTGTAGCCAGAAAGGTCCACATCATCCAAAAAGTCGGTTGTTGTGACTACAAGAAGCGGGATTTGCATCTTCAGAGCGTAGTCTATGTGGACCCTTCTTTTGCCCATGACCACCACGGCCGGGCAGTTCTCGGGCACCCTTGTCTTGAACTCTTCCAGCTCTGCTGCCCCTGCAAGAATGTAGGCTCCGAACCTCTCTCTTCCTCTCTTAATAAAGCGTCCAGGGAGCACTGCTTCTACATTCTTAAGTGAGAATGTGTACACCGGTAAATCCGATGAGTTTTCCTTTAGAAACCATGAAGTTATGTTATCAACGCTCAAAAGAGCGTAGAATTTTCCGTCCTTAGTTACGGGTATAACAGATGGATTACTGTCACTGAAAGTCTTCATGAGGTTGAAGATAGGGGCGTCTTCCTCTATTGAGAAGTCTGACTTTCTCATCACGTCCGAAACCTTTGGGTAAACGTCTCTCATATATGGTGGTGGCTCAATCCCCAGGGTTGCAAACTGCCTCTTAAGGCTGTCAGACAGGTGGCCGCACCTTATGGCTACATAGTTTTTTTCCTTACTCAGTGAGTTCTTCAATACTGCGTATCCGTATGCTGCACATACACTGTCCATATCCGGGTTTCTATGTCCTGTTATGTAAATCTTGTCCGCTATCCCGCTCATACTCTTTCCTTTTATCTTATTCTCACTGAGCTTCTCTCATCCGAGAGCCTCTCTTTCAGCTTTTCAAGAAAGTCCTGCTCATAAGCCAGGCTTTCATGATACGCCTCATCCAGTGTCACCGCCGGGTTGAAAGCCTGCAAGTACCATTTGTACCCAACTCCAAGCTTATCCATCTCTATTTTTATTCTTTCAAAGTCCTCTTCTTTTACTATAGAGGGGACACAGGTTGTCCTTATCTCCCAATCCACCGCTGAAGACGAGAGAATCTTTAAAGACTCTCTGATTTTCTCAACAGCCCCACCGTTTGCCACTACTCTATCATAGTGCTCTAGAGCTGTCTTGAAATCCATGGCCACATATCCAACTAAGCCTTGGTCCAACAGCCTCTTTAGGAATTCAGGATTGGTGCCGTTTGTGTCCAGTTTTACAAAGAAGCCCATCTCTTTGACTTTTCTTATAAAGTCCTCAAGTTCTGGGTGAAGTGTGGGCTCCCCACCGGTAATTGCAACCGCCTCTATCATGCCGTGCCGCTTTTCTAAATAGGAAAAGATATCTTCCTCATCCACCATGGCCTCTTTTGCGGCCTCTGTCTGTGGCAGGACAAGAGATGGGTTATGGCAGTACGGGCATCTGAAGTTGCACCCCTGTGTAAAAACAGTGGCTGAAACCTTTCCCGGGCAATTGAGCAAATCCAGTTTCTGTAAACCTGCAAACTTCATATAGCCAATACTAAACCAACACCACAAGTCTTTCAATCAATGAAATCTCTTAGCTCTTGCATCTAAGCTCTTGCACCATATCAAGTCTTGAAATCAAAATACGTGTTTGAGCCTTGTTTTATTTTGATTTCCGTGTGTTTTTTCCATGTTTTAAAAAAATTTTTTCGAAAAACACGTATTTAGCCGGCCCATTTAACCAGATCAGCCAGGAGCACTAGGCCACTAAAGACAAACCTCCACCGCGAGTTGAGCAGGTGGAGGTAAGTTTTAGTCAAAAATATATTAAGCTCTGTTTCTGATAGAAGCGAGAATCTCGCCAACGCCTCTGTAGATATTCTCTCCATCAACTAAGGTCGGGACGCTCTGGATTCCGTACTTGTCTGCAAGAGCAGTTTCTTTAGTTGCATCTATTACAGTGTACTTGAAGCCGGCCTTGTCCAGATGAGCCTTTGCTGTCGGGCAGTTCGGGCATGTTGGAGTTGTGAAAAGCAGAGCTCCATTCTTCTGAGGAAGAACTGATCTCTCAGGAACATACTCCTTTCTGTCCTTGAACTCTTCAGTCTTACCGGTGTTCCAGTTCTGGATTGGTCTGTAGTAACCGGTAATTCTTGAGTAGACCTCAGTCTTCTTGCCACAGTGTGGGCAGGACCACATTTCGCCAGTGAGGTAGCCGTGGTCTGGACATACGGAATAAGTCGGGCTGAGAGTGAAGTACGGCAGCTCAAAGTTGTTTGCAATAGTTCTGACAAGCTTAGCTGTTGTATGCCAGTCTGAGAGCTTCTCGCCGAGGAAGACGTGGAAGACTGTGCCACTGGTGTACTTAAGCTGAAGTGGGTCCTGAATCTCCATAGCCTTGAAAACATCCTCTGTGAAACCTACTGGAAGGTTTGAAGAGTTTGTGTAGTATGGAGAATCCTCTGTTCCGGCAGTGATAATATCTGGGAACTTGGACTTGTCATGCTTTGCAAGACGGTAAGCTGTGGACTCTGCTGGTGTGGCCTCAAGATTGTAGAGGTCTCCGTAGAGCTCCTGGTAGTCTGAAAGTTTCTCTCTCATGTGATCAAGAACTGCTGCGGTGAACTTCTGAGCTTTCTCGTGGGTGAGGTCTTCTCTGATCCACTTTGCATTCAGACAGGTTTCATTCATACCGACAAGACCGATTGTGGAGAAGTGGTTGTTGAAGGAACCAAGGTATCTCTTTGTGTACGGATAGAGACCGTTCTCGAGGTATCTTGTAACTGTTTCTCTCTTGGTCTTAAGAGAGCGGGCAGCAATATCCATAAGGTGGTCAAGTCTCTTGTAGAAGTCCTTCTCGTCTGAGGCAAGGTAGCCAATGCGAGGCATGTTCAGTGTAACAACACCGATTGAACCTGTGGACTCACCACTACCGAAGAAACCACCGCTCTTCTTTCTCAGCTCTCTGAGGTCCAGACGCAGACGGCAGCACATGGATCTGACATCTGAAGGCTGCATCTCTGTGTTTCCAATATAGTTGGAGAAGTAAGGAGTTCCGTACTTTGCAGTCATCTCAAAGAGAAGCTTGTTATTCTCTGTGTCTGACCAGTCAAAGCTCTTTGTAAGAGAGTAAGTTGGGATAGGATACTGGAAGCCTCTGCCGTTGGCGTCTCCCTGAATCATGATCTCAAGGAAGGCCTTGTTGATCATATCCATTTCCTTCTGACAGTCGCCGTAAGTAAAGTCCATATCCTTGCCACCGACAATGGCAGGAAGGTCTTTCAGGTCATCCGGAGCAACCCAGTCAAGGGTAATATTTGAGAACGGAGCCTGGGTTCCCCACCTGGATGGAGTGTTCACACCAAAGACAAAGGACTCAATGCACTGCTTGACCTCTTTATAAGAGAGGTTGTCTGCCTTAACAAAGGCTGCAAGGTAGGTGTCAAAGCTTGAGAAAGCCTGAGCACCGGCCCACTCGTTCTGCATGATTCCAATAAAGTTAACCATCTGGTTGCAGAGGGTTGAAAGGTGTTTTGCAGGAGCTGAAGAAATCTTGCCGTTGACTCCGCCAAGGCCTTCTCTGATCAGCTGTTTGAGTGACCAACCTGCGCAGTAGCCACTGAGCATGGATAGATCATGGAGGTGGAAGTCTGCGTTTCTGTGAGCTGCTCCAATCTCTTCATCATAGATTTCAGAGAGCCAATAGTTGGCTGTGACAGCACCACTGTTTGAAAGGATAAGTCCGCCTATGGAGTAGTTAACAGTTGAGTTTTCTTTGACACGCCAGTCATCTGCACCGAGGTAGCTTTCAACAAGCTTTCTGTAGTCAACGAGAGTCTGAGCAGCCTGTCTTGCGTTCTCGTGCTGCTTTCTGTAGAGGATGTAAGCCTTAGCAACATCTGTATAGCCGGCCTGGGAGAGGGTTGTTTCCACTCCGTCCTGAATATCTTCAATTGTAATCTTGTCCTCTTTGACCTTAGAAGCAAAGTGAGCTGTACTTCTGAGTGCAAGCATCTGGATAACGTCATCATTGTAATTGGTGTTTGTGGCAACAAATGCACGGACTATGGCGTTTTCAATCTTCTTAATATCAAAGTTGACAACTCCGCCGTTTCTCTTCACTACCTGATACATAACCATACCTCCGCGAGTTTTTCTATATGTAAAAAATTTTATGTTTTTTCATGCCAGACACAAAATATAGTGTCCGGCCAAATGTTCTTACGCTACATATAACACGGTGGAATTCAACTGTCAATACGGTCTTTTTAAATAATTTTAAAAATTTTTCTCACCCGATCAGCTTCACTACAGAAGTTATATAACACCTTTATATTTCCTGTACAAACCTCTGAAGCTGTCGTAGGAGAGGCCCAGAAGGGTGGCTGCTTTTCTCTGGTTTCCTCCGCTTTTCTCAAGGGCGGATTTCAGGTATTTTTTTTCAAGACTGTCCTTTGCCTCTGAAAGACTCACTGAGAAATCCACTTCTTTCCCGTCGGGATGATAATCCTCCCGGATTGGAGAGGCGAACGGATTTTCAAACGGATCGGTTACTATATCCTCTATTGTGGAACCCTGAGTTTTGTAAACAGCGCGTTCAACTGTGTTTTTAAGCTCGCGGACATTGCCCGGCCACGGGTAGGAAAGAAGTTTACTGACAGCCTTATCCGAGAATGTAAGGATGTCTGATCTGCCGCACTCGAGAGCCATTTTGGCGGCAAAGAAAGTTGCCAGGCGCAGTATGTCTTCCCCGCGGTCCCTTAGCGGCGGGACGTAGATGACTTCAAAGCTCAGGCGGTCCAGCAGGTCCTCTTTGAACAGGCCTTTCTCGCAGAGCTCTTTCAGGTTGGCGTTTGTGGCGG
>CAJOOY010000032.1 GCA_905236385.1 uncultured Spirochaetia bacterium | reverse complement strand
TATTGGGGTCAAAGGTCGGAGGCATAAGCCGTTACTACGACTGGGCAGTTACAAGCCCATTACCTTTAGGTGATGGGTAGTTGACGAAGGCTACAGCTCCTCTTCAGAGAGTCGGTGAAGGCAGTGAGATTGCTACAGCTTGTCTGTTCTTCTCAACTTCTGATTCAAGCTTTGTCACTGGTCAGCTTCTGCGTGCTGACGGTGGCGTTGACGCCTAAGCTTCCAGTTTTATACGGATTTTACAGGGACTGTCGCAGAATAGGAAATTGCAACAGTCCCTTTTTTTTCAACAAAGGTATGCCTTCTGTGGTACAATCGCCTCATAACCGGAGTAACAGATGTCAACTATTCAAACAACTGAAGGAAGTAGGGCAGTAAAGCAGATATCACTGCTATTCTCCTGTGCTTTCCTACTGGCCGTCCCTCTTGCCGTACTGCACACGGGAGAGACGGAAGTTTTAAAAGACTGGCTGAGAATCCTGACAAGCCCATGCCCACTGATTACTGACTACTTCATGCTGGGCTCTCTTCCTTCTGCCTTTTTGAACGCAGGAGTCTGCGGCCTTGTGTGCTCGGCCTTTTTCCATGCCTGTGACCATGGTCAGCTGAAAGGCAGCAATTGGGCAGGGTTTTTTCTTGTTGTGGCTCACTGTTTCTACGGTCTTAACTTTCTCAATATGTGGCCTCCGTTTCTTGGCATACTTCTCTACTGCCTCTGTACTGGGCAGAAGTTCAGTGAATACCTGGATGTAGCCATGTTTTCCACTGCCTTCGGTCCATTTGTAAGTGAGCTTATTTTCAGACATCCCTTGCAGATTTCTTTGCATTTTGAACTATGCGGCTATATTTTCAATATGACAGGAGTGGTTCTTTCCCTTATTCTGGGAGTCTTCCTTGGTTTTTCCATTCCCGCCATCCTTCCCGGCTCAAAGGATCTTCATAAGGGTTTTGATCTTTACAATGCCGGACTTGCCTTCGGTTTCATTGGTCTTTTCCTGTACGCCTTTCTGTTCAAGACCTTCGGTTATGAAAACGCTTATCCTGTTTTAAGACACAATGAGACCTATCTGACTTTTGGGCAGGACTACTTTTTATTCTGCAACTGCTTCTATCTTGTTGTCTTCTCAATATGCCTTGTTTATGGATTCTTAATCAATGGAAAGAGCTTTGAGGGCTATGGTAAAATGCTCTCCTGCCCAGGCCTTGAAACAGATTTTCTACAGAGTTTCAAAAGCTCTCTTTCATGGATAAACATCGGGGTGTACGGCTTGTGTATAACCCTGTATTTTGACGCTGTCATTCTTCTGACATATGGAGCAGGGTGGACAGGGCCCACCTGTGGAATTATTCTTGCAGCAGTGACTTTCTCTGCTTCAGGTCAGCATCCTAAGAACGTATGGCCCATTCTCATGGGATATGTAGTTCTTTACCTTGTTGAATGCCTCATCTGCCTTTGCCTGGGGCGACCTATGATATGGACGCTCTCTACCCAGAGCTATATAAACGGTGCAGCCTTTGCCACCGGACTCTGTCCGTTTTCCGGTTTTTTCGGTCCTGTCTCAGGAGTTCTGGTCGGTATGATAAACGCTGTCCTCTGTACAGCCACAAGTCAGATACACGGAGGCTTTGTCCTGTATAATGGCGGCTTTACTGCGGGTCTTACTGCCATTATGGTAACACCTGTGCTGCTAAGGTACAGAAAGGGTAGAAAACATACAAAATAATCGACAGTCTGATTGTAGGCTTTACGGTTGCCCTGATCATGATGGTTTTCGGAATGAAATATGTAGGACTTGTCGCATTTCTGTCTGGGGCAACCAACCTCATTCCGACCTTCGGTCCTGTAATAGGCATGGGTGTAGGAGCTTTTGTACTTCTTATGGAAAATCCTATTCATGCACTCTGAATCATTCTCCCATGACTGTATAGGAATCCGTAAAGAATCCAACACCGTATGTTAGCTTATGCTAACTGAATAATCAAGCAGGATTCTTCCTCATAACAGTAGACATTAAGACAGTAAAAAGGGCTGCGAAAAATCACAGCCCCAAGTGTAGTTTGGTTTACTCTAGCTCGAACGCTCCGGTGTAGAGCTGCCAGTACGTTCCTTTCATCTCAAGAAGCTGCTCGTGTGTGCCTCTCTCAATAATCTTGCCGTGGTCAAGAACCATGATAGCGTTACTGTTTCTAATGGTTGAGAGACGGTGGGCAATCACGAAAACGGTTCTTCCCTTCATCAGGTTGTCCATACCCTTCTGAACAAGGGCCTCGGTTCTTGTATCAATGGAAGAGGTAGCTTCGTCCATGATAAGCACCGGTGGGTTGGCAACGGCGGCACGGGCTATTGAGATAAGCTGCCTCTGACCCTGAGAAAGGTTGGAGCCATTTCCGGTGAGCATGGTGTTGTAGCCCTCAGGAAGGCGTGAGATGAAGCTATCTGCGTTAGCTAGCTTTGCAGCCTCAATGCACTCTTCATCGGTTGCGTCCAGCCTGCCGTACCTTATGTTCTCGAGCACCGTGCCCGTGAAGAGGTTTACGTCCTGCAGAACTATGGCCAGCGACCGTCTGAGGTCTGGCTTCTTGATTTTATTAATATTTATTCCGTCATAACGAATCTTGCCGTCGGCAATATCATAAAAGCGGTTTATGAGGTTTGTAACCGTTGTTTTGCCAGCTCCTGTTGCGCCGACAAATGCAATCTTCTGACCTGGTTTTGCGTACAAAGACATGTCAAAGAGAACCTGCTTGTCTTCTGTGTAACCAAAGTCAACATGCTCCATGACTATGTCACCTTTAAGCTCAGTGTACGTTACACTCCCATCTGCTGTGTGCGGGTGGCGGAAGGCCCAAAGTCCAGTCTGCTTTTCGCTCTCTATGAATGCTCCGTTCTCATCCTTAGTTACGTTTACAAGGGTCACGTAGCCTTCATCCTTCTCTGTTTCCTGATCTATGAGTTCAAAGATTCTGGAAGCCCCTGCTAGACCCATGGTGAACATGTTTACCTGCTGAGAGAGGTTTCCAATAGTTTGGGTCATGGTCTTAGCCATGGAAAGGAAGGAAATGATTATTCCTGTTGAGATGGTGGAAATGCCGGAAAGGCTTACGTTTGTAACTCCTGCATGGACCATCAGGGTTCCAAAAAGCGCTAACAGAACATAGAGTATGTTTCCCATGTTGTTGTTAATAGGACCAAGTATGTTTCCAAAGCGGTGAGCTGTGGTACTGTCATTTCTCAGTTGCTCGTTAAGGGCGTCAAAGTCCTTCTTTGCCTGCTCCTGATGGCAGAAGACTTTTACAACTCTCTGGCCTTCTATCATCTCTTCTACAAAGCCTTCTTCTGCAGCAATGGACTTTTGCTGTCCCATCATGTACTTTCCAGATTTTCCAGCAATCCCTGCAGAGAGTCTTACAATTCCAGCTATTCCTATAATTACAGCCAGAGTTAGCCAGAGGCTGTAGACAAGCATCATGGTGAACACTGAGATAACAGTGAGGGCGCTCTCTATGAGGGAAGGGATACAGCGGCCAATTAGTTCACGGATGGAGTCTGTGTCGTTTGTGTAGGTTGACATAATCTCTCCGTGAGGGTTTACATCAAAATACTTTATTGGCAGTTTTTCCATCTTGCGGAACATGGAGTTTCTTATATTCATGAGAGTTCCCTGAGTAATCTCAGCCATAATCATACCTCTGAGGAGGTTTGCAAGAATGGCTGCAATATAGAAAGCTCCCATTGTGGCTATAATTCCAAGGAGGTCTCCCCAAACTTCACTGAGGCCGGAGGACATGCCAGGGATAATGACATTGTCTATAAGACGTCTTATGGCTACTGTGGAGACCAAAGATGCCACTGAGCCGAGGACTATGCAGAGCGTAATTACGAGCATTTGCTTGCCATAATCCTTTTTCACGTAGGCAAGGACTCTCTTGAATGTGCCTTTTTTTATCTGCGGTTTCATGCCGCCTTTTCTGTCAAATTTCATTCTTCCAGGTCCGGGCATCAGGCTCCCTCCTTTGAGTTTGTCTGTGAGTCCCAGACCTCATAGTAGATTCCTTTTTTCTTCAAAAGCTCATCATGCGTGCCACTCTCGACTATGCTGCCGTTGTCCATGACAATAATCATATCCGAATCCTGTACGGAGGAGACGCGCTGGGCAATAATCAGCTTTGTGGTGTCCTTCAGGTAGGAAGAAAGGGCTTTTCTGATAAGTGCGTCAGTCCTTGTGTCAACGGCGCTTGTTGAGTCATCAAGAATTAGTACCTTTGGCTTGGCAATAAGGGCGCGGGCTATGCAGAGCCTCTGCTTCTGGCCACCAGAGACGTTTGTGCCACCACGCTCAATCATGCTTTCATAGCCATTTTCTCTCTGCATGATGAACTCATGGGCCTGAGCTGCTCGGCAGGCTTCCTGCACCTCGTCGTCCGTGGCTGAAGGGTTTCCCCACTTAATGTTGTCTTTAATTGTGCCAGAGAAGAGAATGTTTTTCTGAAGAACTATGGCTATCTGTTTTCTCAGTTCTTCCAACTCGTACTCTCTAACATCTGTGCCCGCAACCTTAACTGAGCCTTCTGTTGTGTCGTAAAGCCTAGGAATTAACTGAATCAGTGTGGTCTTTGAAGAGCCTGTGGAGCCAATTATACCCACGGTCATACCACTTTTTATGTGCAGATTTATATTCTTGAGGGCGTCTTCTCCACTCTGTCCGTTATAGCGGAAACTTACATTTTCAAAGTCAATGCTGCCGTCCTTCACTTCCTTCTTTCCGTTTTCAGGGCTGAGAAGGGTGCTCTCTGTGGTGAGCACCTCAGCTATTCTTCTCATGCTTTCAACAGAGATTGAGCACATGACAATGATCATTGAGAGCATCATCATGGACATGAGAATCTGCATGCTGTATGTCATGAAAGAAGAAAGCTGTCCCGGTGTCATCTCGGTACCGCCTGAACTGACAATTGTTCTGGCGCCAATGAAGCTTATGGCAAGCATGGCACCGTAACCGCAGAACATCATGACCGGACCGTTGAGAGCAAGAATCCTCTCCGCAAAGCGGAAATCCTTTCTCACTTCACCGCTTGTTTTCTCAAACTTGTCCGTCTCGTAGCTCTCACGGACAAAGGACTTGACAACTCTTATTCCGTTTATGTTTTCCTGAATGGAATTGTTCATGGCATCGTACTTTTTGAATATCCTCTTGAACACAGGAAAAACGTTGTGTCCGATCAGATAAAGGCCAAGGCCGAGGATAGGAACCACTGCAAGGAAAACGGCTGCAACGCCTGAGTTGATTCTAAAGCTCATGATCACGGAGAAGATGAGCATAAGAGGGCTTCTTACTGCAGTTCTGATTATCATCATGAAAGCCATCTGTACGTTGGTAACATCTGTGGTCATTCTGGTAATCAGACTTGAAGTTGAGAAACGGTCTACATCTTGAAAAGAAAAGTCTTGTACTCGGTGGAAAATATCATGTCTAAGGTTTGAGGCAAAACCAGCACTGGCAGAAGCTGCGTAGCGGCCTGACATGACTCCGCAGAAAAGTGAAAACAGGGCCATAACTAGAAGTATGGCTCCATATTTCAGCAGTTCTGAAATGCTTTCTGTGTACATGTGGTCTATGAGAATGGCCATGACTAAGGGAAGCGTACACTCCATGGCAACCTCTCCGACCATAAATAGAGGCGTGAGAATAGCGTCTTTCTTGTACTCTCTCACGCTGCCGAGGATAGTTTTAATCATGGCTAAAATTTAATCAAATTTTTAATAATAGTCTACAAATGTTTTGTTAAATTATGAATTTCTCAATTATTTCAGCAACCCCTGCATGATTGTTGTCTCTCTCAGTTATATAGGTAGCTACTTCCTTAGCTCCCTTAGTACCATTTTTCATGGCACAACCTATGCCTGCAGAGCGGATCATCTCAATATCATTATCATGGTCCCCAGCTGCAACTGTGTCTTCTCTCTTTATTCCGAGAATTTTGGCCATATTTAAAAGGGCGCTACCCTTATTAAGTCCCTTTCCAACTATCTCCATAAACTCATCTCTTGAGAAATAGCAAGAAAGCTCATCTGGGGCCCAAGAAAGGATCCAGTCCCGCATTTCTAGTAATGGTTTCTGGTCCTTCAGGTCTGCTATCAGCATTTTTACAGGGGCTTCTTTTAACTCTTCTATGCTATCCAGCACCTTGAAAGAAATACGCATACGGGTGCAGGCCATGCGGACTATCTCATTATCACAGCGCTTTTCAACCAGAACTTCTCTATCATTGTAGGTCTGAATATGTATGCCACGTCTCTCTGCTTCTTTGAAAACTTTTCTCACCGTTTCAAGCTTGAGAGTAGAGCGGTAGATAACTATTTTATCATAGATATCGTACAAGAGCCCGCCGTTGTATGAGATTATGTAGGTTCCCTTGTCAGTCAGTTCTAGATCCTGAGCTATGAGAATGGTACTGTAAAGTGGGCGGCCAGTGGTAAGGACAACGCAGTGGCCTTTTTTAAGTAATCTTTTTATGGCTGAGATATTTTCTTGGGGTATGGATCTATCATCTGCGAGCAATGTCCCATCTATATCAAGAAAAAGTGCCTTCATAAATAAAATCCTTTCTGTTGTTGTAGGCGGAAACCCACTGCCCTTGGGCGGTGGGAGGAGCCTTGTAAATTCGTAGCCATC
>CAJOOY010000031.1 GCA_905236385.1 uncultured Spirochaetia bacterium | reverse complement strand
TATTGGGGTCAAAGGTCGGAGGCATAAGCCGTTACTACGACTGGGCAGTTACAAGCCCATTACCTTTAGGTGATGGGTAGTTGACTTTGGGGCATGACAAATCCTGAAAATATACTATCTGCCTTGAGAGTTGGATTCAAAAGGTTTGTAGACTATGGCTACAAAAAAGAAGAAGTTCTCAGAATTGTCTGGAGAGGAGAAATTCAGTGTTTTGAAGGCAACTATTTCATCAATTGTGATTGCATTGATAGCAGTGGCCTTTGCAGTAAACATCTTTTCCTGTCAGGTGGGACCTGTAGCACTTGCTACAGTCGCAGTTGAAAACAAGACAAACTGGAAAAGAGTTGTGGAAAACAGCAATTGGACACTGAGTGCCACAAATGTGACGGAATCAGATTCTATACCGGAAATCTGGTACTGTTTTTCGACTTTCCATATAGACCCGGCAGATTCGGAGGAAGACAACAGCAGCGTACATCTGGTCACTGTAACAAAAGATGATGTTTCTAATACTGCGAATCTTTTATTGCAGGAAGATGGTTACGGAACGTTGAGACTATCCTCAGACTGTGTGTTTGATGTCCACATAATCAGACCAAGCGGGTCTTCGAATCCAAATGCAGAGTTTTTGATGAGGCTAAAACTGGATGACAGGATTTTAGAACTCATTCCTGCAGATTAATGGAGATACAACAATATGAAAAAAACTATTCTTACTCTTTGTTTATCCGTTTTTTCCTGCTTATCAGCTGTGAAAACAACGTGTCGCAAAATACAGTCATTGAAGAAGCCATAAAGACTGTAAACGTTCTTTACAATGAAAATGGAGATGCAATTCTGATTGAGAATTCTGAATTCTTCTATGCTCCTTATATGGAGAATGTTTCAACTGGAGAAAGAGAGGCGGGAAAAGGTTTTATGGTAGGCTGCACTCTTACAAAAAAAGAAGTAAGGCTTTCAGTGGAAGAAGATGCTGTCAGTGAAAACACACAAGGTAGCATAAAAGCTGATTCTTATGCTTCGGAAGCAGAGAGTCAGGTCTACTATGTATTTACCTATGAAGGCACTCCATATCTCATACCTTCTTATGATTCTTGTCTTTGTACGGACTATGAGGCAAAAGTCCTTTCTCTAAACTGGGAGGATGTGTCTAATGAAGAACTGGTTATAGAGAATTCTCAATGTGGTGCTTCTTCAATCTATTACGCAGAAGATGAAGCCAGGTCGCCTTATTACAAGGTAGCCGGACTTATTCTGCAATGACTGATCAAGGCAGAAGTATTTTCAGAACACCCTCGGCAATCATGCGCGAGGGAGTCTGCCCCCAAAGTTTGAAAAAACCCCGCTTCCCATTAGGAGAAGGGAAGCGGGATATAAATCTTTACTTCATCAAAGATTCTTTACTGTCCATCCTTCAGGAGAACCACAATAATTATTTTTATAACTAGCGGTTGGCCATGTAGCAGTCTCCTCCTTATAGAATGTTCCTGAATAGCTAGTTCCGCTGAACCAGTATGTCAAACATTCTGTCGCTGAAATGTTTGTTGCACTACAAGCAATGCTTTTAAAATTATAGCCACAATTTATGAACATCTCGTAATAACAATAGTTTGTCAAAGTTTTGGCAGGAAGTAATAGATCCTTGGAGTCAAGGCTATATATCTTGTACCTGTTGGAATCATTCTTAAACAGCTGATAGAATGCATACTGAGGCAACGTAGTCGCCGTAGCATAATCATTTCCAGCAATCAGACTCATCACATTACCATACACATAACAAGACTTATCACAAGCAATATTCAGACCGTCACTCTCTGTGATTGAACCTCTGTTTGCAAAGAAACTAACCTTATCTCCTCTATTAGCCTCTATTACCATTGGGGAAGATTCTATATTAACTGCATCTCCGCCATTAATTGAATAACTAAGACCATTTGGAGCAGTTGAAGAGGTGTAAGTAACAGTAATCTTTGTTGCTGTTCCAGAAGTCATGGGCTCAAGTGTAAGAGGTCCGTCAGAGTAGGTGTTTTTATCCCAACCTGAAGGAATTCCTTTGTTTCCAGACGGCCAACTTGCTGCGCGAGCTTTTGTGAATGTTCCAGAAGACGCAACACCTGTCATCATATCCTCTGTAGTATATTTGGTAACTCCATTGGACACGACAGTATCATCAAAACCTGAAACAGCAAGACAAACAACACTATTAAGGCTTGAACATCCATAGAACATCTTGTAGTAACAAGCATCAAGCAGATTCGGAGCAGGAAGCTCTGAAGGTGCTTTTGTAAGACTTGTACAACCTCTGAACATTTCCTGATAACAGAAATCTTTCAATACCACAGCAGGAAGATCTGGAGCTTCGGTAAGGCTTGTGCAGTCAGCAAACATTTCACAATAACAAAGACTTCCTAGACTCATAGAAGGAAGCTTCGGAGCATTTGTAAGGCTTGTACAACCGCTAAACATCTCTCTGTAACAATGAGTTGTCAATGATTCAGCAGGAAGTATGTCCATTGCAGTGGTAAGGCTTGTACAGTTCTTGAACATACAGTTATAACTAGCATCAGCAAGTTTTGTGGCATTAAGAGCCAGAGCAGCCGTAAGGCTTGTACATCCTTCAAACATATTGCTACAACTATAAGCTGCAAACTTTTCTACATTAGAAAGATTGCTTGGAACTGTGGTAATCTTTGTACATCGTTGGAACATGCTACTATAACACCACATGCAATTGCTCAGATCCGTAATAGCGGGAAGTTGTGGAGCCTCAGCAAGGTTCACACAGCCGGAGAACATGGACATGAAACAAGCTCTGGCCATAGATGTTACGTGTTCAATCTGCGGAGCGGTCACAAGACTTGTACATCCCATGAACATCGAATAATAACAACTGCTCTGCAAAACTGTAGCAGGTAGAACTGGTGCTGTTACCAGACTGGTACAATTCGTGAACATTCCTCTATAGCACTCAGAAGCCAAAGTCATAGCAGGAAGCTCCGGCGCAGAAGTTATAGCCGTACATCCACTGAACATTTCCTGATAACAAGAACGGCTCAAAGTTGTGGCAGGAAGTACAAGTTTATTGCTACCAAACCTTATGTGTGTATTACCAGAGAATAATTTGAAGAAAGTGTATGTATCACTCAAAGATGTTAAATCGGCAAAGTTATCCGGATCTACCAAACTCATCACGTTTCCGTATACAACACAATCTGAGGTACAGCTAATTATCATCTGCTTGTCTGTTCCGTCTGCACTTCCGGTTCCGTCTGAGTAAAGCTGAACAATATCATTTGCACTTACACTCAGGCCTCCTGACGGGAATGCTGTTCTGGTTTCTGAACCGTTTATTGAATACTGCAGGTTCTTGCTTGCCGGATTTGTGATGGAAAGTGTTCCTGCTGCATCAAACTCAAGTGTAAGAGCTATAGATACAGTCATTTGCTGTCCACAAATAGCACAATGACCCTGATCATTGACACAATCTGCTTCTGTACCCTCCATTAAGGTACCACAGTGATCGCAATATGGAGTATGCTTATATCCATCTATACCTTCAACAGGAACGCCATGTGTATTTCCTGGAGTATGAGCAGCTACATCATACACTTCATCATGCTTCACACAGTACCCACTTGCAACAAAGTCAGTTGGATCAGTATTGAACACTCCACCCTTAATGCTCAACTTTGCATCAAAGGCTTCGGATTCACTGTCTTTCTTAACGCCTATTGCTCCAGTGATAGTTCCACCAGTAATTTCAATGGTAGCGTCTCCCTTATATCCGCTGTTCTCAACGGCAACAACAGCATAACCCTCTGTTGAAGGGCCATTGCCATTTGCTACGTGAGAAGTTTCAGTAGCTGTAGCTGTTATTGTGCCACCACTGATGATAACAGTTCCGCCTTTGACCTCAACACCACCCTTACCAGTGATTTCTCCACCTTCAATATTCAGAGTTCCATCCTGAGGATGATAAATAGCCACTTTGTTTTCTGAAGAGACAACAGCACCATCTCTGATGGTTATATCTGTAGTTGTTAATCCTGCTGAACCATTTCCAGAAATAGCAGAAACCTCACCTGTTACAGATACAGTTCCTTTTACATCAAGAGTCTGGCCTTCAGTATTCTTACCGAATACTGTTACTCCATAACAGTGGTTTGAAGAGATTGTGACATCCTTATTAATCACAAGTCCTGCTGAACCATCCTTAGCTTCAGCTGAACCAACACGTATTACAGAAGAGGAAGAGCTAATACCAGTCCCTTCCGTTTTGACTGTTCCATTTCCTGTTAAAGTCAACAAACCGTCAGTAACCCAAAGGGCTCTGGCATTGTTGGCAGTGATGTTATAATCACCTAGGCTAAGATTGATATCCTTTGAAACCGTTACTGTCTCTGTAAGAGTGATATTTCCAAGAAGTACAATTTCCTCTATTGAATTTGCCTCATCGATTGCAAACTGAAGTGATTTATACTTCTTACCTGTGAAATTATTCATGATAAGAAGATTAGCATCTGTTGAGACTATGTATTTACTGAAGTGATTCGTGGTGAAGGTAATCTTACCTGTAGCTGAGTCATATGTAGCATCGCTCATCTCTTCCAAACCATTGTTGCCTTTGTAGTAGACCTTAACGTTCTCAAGACCCGGCTCTACAAAGGTCTCAACAGTTACACTTGACTCAAACTGTGTAACGGGTTCATCAGTATATGTTGTATCATTACCGCTAGTAGTTGTGGTTCTCTTGGTCAGCGTCAGATCTATTTCTGCAATTGAAGATTCAACTTTATTGGTTGCCTCGTCTGTACTTATAACCTCAAAGGCTTCTGAGTTATCACCAAGAGCTGCAGTTGTTACCTCTACATTAAGACTGTATGAGACGTTTGAATCTGTACTTATATCAGAACTGACAAATGTAACAGTTGTCTTATTTTCTGCATTCGTCATGTCTGGAGCCACATCTGAAACAACTGCAACAACTGCTGACTCACTGGATCCGGTAAATTCGGTCTTGCTGCTTATTGTACCGTTGACAATATCTTTGCTCAAATCAAGATTGATAGCAACCATTGCAACAGATTCCAGATTGTCAAGATCTCCACTGATTGTATCTTTATAACCCTTTTTTGTCGGTATGGAAAGGCTTCCGGATGCATATTCCAGTGAGTCTGTATCTTTAGTTACTTTAAAACTCAATGTATGGTTAACAACTAGTTCATCTTCCATACCAGAGAAACTCTTTACTACTCCAGCAGCGGTAAATGTAACTCTTCCATTACTGTCACTGGTTCCAGTAATTACTGCTACAGGAGTTTCTTCTTCATCAACAGTTACACTCATCTTATAGGTCGCAGATGAATCAAAAGAATTTCCGAAATCAGCATAGACTCCGCTGACATAGACTTCTGCATCCAGACGTGTGTCATGGTATATTTCAAGAGCTATTTCTGCATACCCACCAATATTATCACTCTCATCTTCCGGACGGGTTATCTCAACAGATACATCTACTGCCCTGAAAACTACCTTTTCTTCATCATAAGTAGAAGTAGTTACTGCATAGAAACTGAATTCCCATGTACCTGTAGAGAACCAGGTATCTGACTGAGGAACTACACCATTTTCATTAAATGTTGCTCCTGTCTGACCTATTACTTTAGGAAGACCCTTTCCATCATTATCAGTTCTAATCGGAGTTATTCCAGTAGTTTCACCTGTTCTAAAGCCATCACTGACTTTATAAGCTGTGTAGAACACATAAAGGTCGTCTATTTTGGGAAGCTCCGTTATGGCCGTATCTACGCTAAGCTCCTTAGTAGCCGAAATAGCAACTTTAGCAACTCCTGTGTTGTTTGAAGAAGGCTCAGCACTACATGAGATAAAAATCATGCTGAGCAAAAGAATTATAACCAGGAAAAATGAATTACGTTTCATCTTCTCTCCTTACTAAATCTATCTGAATGTGAACTTTAAGGTTCACAGTTATTTCCAAAGTTAGGGTTCGGTCCTTGTTATCGGACCGAACCGGTTTTGTATGACACATCAAACAAAAGATATGTCAGTTAAGAGGCAGGGGCATAAGCCCCTTGCCTGGACAAAAGTACAGAAAATCATTAGTTCTGTACATTGACATTAGTACCATCGTAATAAGATGTAACCTTAGCAATTGAAGCTGACTGCTCTCCGCTGAGTGTACCAGTGTTAGTGTTTCCAGTAATTTTTACAGTACCTGTCATATCAGTTGCGCTTCCAGTACCATAACAAACAATACCAGCAACACCACCAGCAGTACCAGCATTTCCATTTGTGGTATCTCTTGTTACTGCACCAGTATTAGTGTTTCCTGTGATTGTTACTGTCTTGCCAGTAGCTGTTGGGTTAGCAAAACCTACAATACCTGCAACGTTCTTTGATCCAGTAATTGATGCAGCATTTGAACAGTCATTAATAGTAACAGTTCCATAAGCTCTACCTACAACACCGCCAATTCCATTGAAACCTGAAATTGAGCCACTAAGAACACGACAGTTGGCAACAGTACCACCATCCAAGTAACCTACAACTGCTCCAGCATTTTCCAAGAGAGATCCACCAGAAATTGCTACACTTTCAATCTTGACATCATTTATGGTTCCACCCTCTACATATCCGAACAGACCATATGTGTATTCTGCTGAGTCTGTTACAGATACAGGATTAACGCTATAACCAGCGCTTGTCAGTCCAGTAATGGTATGGTCATTTCCATTAAATGTACCCTTGAAGACTTTTGGATTTGCTTCTCCACGATAGCCGTTTCCAATCGGAGTCCAAGGCTGTGTAAGAAGAATATCATCAGCCAAGTTGATTGTCATGCCTGCACAGTTATTGCCCTGGTTTACATAAGAAGCGAATGCTCTGAGCTGGTATTCATCGGTGATAGTAAGCTCTGTAATAGTCTGGTTTGCAGAATCCAAGTCCGCAGGAACAGTGGCATGAATTCCAACCCAAGCAACACTTTCAAGGCTATCAAGGTCTCCACTGATAGTATAAGTATAACCCTGGCGAGCAACAAGTCCGATTGAGCCTGATGCATAGACTGTATCACCCTTTTTCAATTTGAATTCAACAAGATGCAATTGATTATTCGAGTCTGAGAATTCTGCAATATTACTATCGCATTTGAATGTAAGGATTGATCCTGATTTCTCAACATTAACACTTAAATTTTCTTTTACTTCATCAACATATACTTCCAATGAATATGTTGCACCAGCGTCATATGAGTTTCCAAGATCTACAGTAATTACTTCTTCTCCTGTACCCATCTTAACTTTTGTGCCCTGACGAGGATCATTTGTCACTTGAAGTACAATATCTGCAGTTCCACCAATATTATTTTCTTCGCTTGTCGGGGCAGAAACCTGAACCGTAACTTCTGCTTCATAAACTGAATTTAGGTTAGTATTGGCTTCCTTATAAGCGTAGAAGTGGAAGTCCCATGAACCAGTTGAGAACCAAGTACCGGCTTCACTGTTATTCTCAATCTGTCCAATCCAGCTAGGAAGCCCTTGCTCAGCCTCATCACTGGCACTTGTCTTGCCCCAAAGAGAAGTCTTAACGTTGCCTGTTTCACCAGTTTTAAAACCGTTATCACCTTCAGACTTAGTAGCTGTGTAGTACCAGTAAAGTGTATTAGCAGCAGGAAGATACTCAATAACAGTGTTAGCCTCCAGTTCCTTTGCAGTATCAAGACTCAGTGCTACAGTTGCTACTTTTGTAGCATCTGCTGCAGGCTCTGCGCTACATGAGATGAAGATCGCACTAACAAGAAGAACGATCATTAAAAATAATGAAAATCTTTTCATTTTTTCTCCTTCTTCCTCTCTACAGAGGAAAACTTTAAATTTTCTATATAAAAACTGTCATTCATTTTTATAGACAGTTTGTTGTCTGACTATAGTTCCGCCATCATTGTAAATCTGCATTTGAATTTTGTAGGCCAGAACTCCTTTCAATGTGACTGTGAATGTGTCTGAAGTTCCGACCAGATCGGTCCATCTGCCGTTGTACATATAACGGCAAGATATCTTGTAATCCGTAGGAGAGTTTAAATGTGGAACATATTTGACGGTGCAGACATTGCCTTCCCTTGTAATCACCATATCTCCACTCGGAGCCGGGATTACGCCTGTAGGAACAAGAAGTGTCCCTATTCCTATGTTGTATTCGTTGTATTCAGGTTCTGAAATGCTGTATTTGGCACCACAGACTGTGCATGTGTAGACGAAGTGCTGTCCATTGTCAATAAACTGTCCTTCATCCCATGTGTGCTCTTCCTTGTCCAAAATATGGGTCTCATCATGCTCACAGACGTGCCAGTGGTACTCAGTGTCGTACTCATACCCGGTTTTGGCACTGTGTCCAGTCGGAGAGATAAGAATTCCACCTTCTTCTGTTGTTTTTGTCAGATCCTCAGCTGTGAGTGCTTCTGTACCGTTCTGGTCTCTGAAATAATCACCGCAAACAGAGCAGACCCAGTACTCTACGTTTCCATAGCCTTCACAGGTTGGCTCTGTAGCTTCAATTAAGACAAGAGTGTGGCCTGTAGCTGGGATTATCAAATCTTCTTCTGTTACTTCTGTGGTAGCTGCTTCGTCTGAGAAGTATTCTTTACAGATAGCGCAGTACCAGTGTTCTATAGTTCCAGTGGTTGTACACCCTGGCTCTACTCTACTTACATGCACTAGTTCGTGAACGTGGTCAAAGTCTCTTGTTTCTGTTCTGCCACAATCTTCGCAGTGCCTTTCATAGCCGTCTTCTGTCTCTGTCCAGTCAGTAAAGTTGTGGCTCTCTGTCTCTGTTTCACCACACCTTGAGCAGGTTCTGGAGTGAGTTTCTTCATTGTCTTCAGTCCAGTCTCCCCAGTTGTGTCCAAGATCTGAGATAATTGTCTCACTCTGAGTTATTCCGGTTGTGGCTTCTTCGCCTGTAAAGAACTCTCCACATCTTGAGCAGTACCAGTACTCTATGTTTCCAGTCTCTGTACAGGTTGGTTCTACTGCTGCGTAGTGTACCAAGCTGTGGCCAAGAGCGGGGATAAGCGTACCACCGTTTGCGACTGTTTGGTTTATATCGGTTATTTCGTTGCCCTTTTCATCAAAGTATTCATAGCAGAACGTGCACTGGTAGTAGAGTATATGCCCATCCTCTGTACATGTTGGCTCCACTGCGGCAAATGTATGCTCACTGTCAAAGGTGTGTACTACCTCATGGTCAACAGGTACTTCTGGGTCTTCAGTGGTGTTTATGATTGTCTGGATGGCTGTATCTATCTTGTAATCCTCAGTGTCATGAGGGTTTTCAATCTTGGTGCTGTCCTGAGCATCTGCACTGAAGATATTGATCTTGGCCTTTGAGAAAAGAGTTACTTCTGACTCTTCTTTAATATAGTAGTCAGAGAGAGTTTCTATTTTATTAATGGTAACGTAGCCACTGGAGATGGTTATGTCGGTCTTGGCTTCTTCGTCTATGCTGATATCTTCAGGAATTGAATCCGAGACGTCTCCGTTTTCATCTTGGTAACGGGTGAGAATGTTATCAACTACAACACGGGAGTTTTCTATCTTTATCTTTCCGCCTGTTGTACCGTCGGTGACAACAGAGATAACACCCTTCATAACTGAGGTCTCATTAGAATCATCATCTGTGACAGCGCTTATGTTGGTAATAACGAGAGAGCCTTTTACTCCAACATCAACAAGATTACTTGTGTTAGTAGTCGGGTCCCATCTTCTGTCATCAATGAGGTGAGAATCTATTGTAACTACGTCTGTGTTTACGGCCAGAGCATAAGGCTCATGGTCGGCTTCGTTGTAGATAACGGTGGTGCCGTTGGTTATGTAGACATCATCTCCTCCCTTGATCAGGAAGAAGTGGTCCAGCGAGTCATCAAATTCGTATGTGAAGGAATTGAAGTCAATTATTAATTGGCCTTCAAATCCTTCCGGAACTATTAACCCCCCCCTCTGTTTCCGTTCATAACGTCTCTTTGAAGAATGGCTATTCGTTCGGCGGGAACAGAATCCATGGATTTGGACTTGGTTGTTTCATAGATGTAATCCATGGCTTCCTGAAGAGAAGAGAAGTATTTGCCGTTTACCATCCAAAGGTCGGTGTCATCCGCATAGGAGACATCCATATAGACGTTATTTTCGCAGGAAAGAAGAGAGAGAGCTGCAAACAGCGTTAAAAGAAAAACAATCTGCAGGGAGGCTCTTCTATTCATTCTCGCCTCCCAAGTAAACTCTGAAGCCGGCTGAACCAACTACATGCAGTAGCCAGCTGCCCTTCTGGTTTGTATACTCACCACTAGTGTGCACCACTACACCAAACTTTTCAGTGGCAGGGAAAACCGCCTCTAAGCCCAGGCGTCCAAGGAAATAAAGACCAAAGTCCCCGTCTTCTCTAAACACCAAATCCACACCTGCTCCGCCGGTTAAATTAAGGTTTACATCCTCAAGAGCATAGACGTACTGCTTAACAGTGGCTGAAATTTTCAGATCTTTGTACTCATGGAAAGAAGAGAAGTCGTAGAGTTCCAAAGAGGCTCCGGCACCTATGTAAGTTGAATCTGGCTTAAGAGCATAATTGTACTCAAAGCCAGAACCTAAACCGCTTGTAGTCCTGTTAGTGTAAGTATTTGTATTATCGTAAAATATGTACTGACGACCGAAAGAATAAGTGACATCCACAAAAGAAGAATGAAGTGAATCGGAAGCGGAAATGCAACTGATTGCAACAAAAAATGTAATAATAAAAAATACTAGGAACTTCCCTTCTTTCGCTTTCATATTTTTCATTAATGATACCGAAACAAAAACAGGATGGCAACCAAATTTTGAAAATAAAATTTCCCCCCTGGCTTGCAATTATTCACTGGTTCAGTTAGTATATGCTTACTCTGTGGGTTAGCATATGCAAACCCATGTGTAAAGGATTTATATGCTTCCATTAGTATTTGCAGCCCTTGAAGAAGAGGCCACAATCAAGAAAGTCTCCGGAAATCCAGAAGTAAAGCAGCACCTTGAAGATCTCGGCTTTGTCCCGGGAGCAAGTGTCCGCGTCGTCACCAAGACTGGAGAAAACGTAATAGTGAACATTAAAGAAGCCAGAGTTGCCATTAACAGCGACATGGCCAGGAAAATAATGATTTGATTTATCTTTGGAGGAAACATGACACTGAAAGAGGTAAGAATCGGTGGTTCTGCAACAGTAACACGCATTAACAGTACGGGACAGATTAAAAGAAGAATCATGGATATGGGAATTACCAAGGGCACTGAGATAACGGTAAGAAAAGTAGCTCCCCTCGGAGATCCCATTGAGATTACAGTAAGAGGCTATGAGCTTTCAATCAGAAAGGAAGACGCAGCCCTCATTGAAGTTGAGAAGTAATAGGAGATTTAAATGTCTATTAGAATAGCACTCGCAGGTAACCCTAACTGCGGAAAAACAACCCTTTTCAACGCTCTCACAGGTTCAAACCAGTTTGTTGGTAACTGGCCTGGCGTAACAGTTGAAAAGAAAGAGGGAAAAGCAAAGTTCGACCAGGACGTCATAGTTACAGACCTTCCCGGTATCTACTCACTCTCTCCATACACCATGGAAGAAGTAGTAGCTAGAAACTACCTGATTGGTGAGAGACCGGACGCTATTGTTAACCTTATTGACGGCACAAACCTTGAAAGAAACCTTTACCTTACAACTCAGCTTGTAGAGGTTGGTATTCCGGTAGTTATAGCCATAAACATGATTGACCTGGTCAGGAAGAACGGAGACAAGATAGACCTCAAGGCCCTCTCAGAAAGAGTTGGTTGCCGCGTGGTTGAAGTTTCAGCTCTCAAGGGCACAGGAGTTAAGGAAGTACTGGAGACAGCAGTAGCTGCTGCCAAAGAAGACAAGACAGAGCCTAAGCACTCATTCTCAGGTCCTGTTGAGCACGCCCTGGCCCATATTGAAGAAGCTATTGTCCATGACCTGCCTGCAGAGCAGCAGAGATGGTACGCAATCAAGGTCTTTGAAAGGGATGAAGATATAATCAAGAAGCTCGGTGTTCCTTCCGACAAGCTTTCACATATAGAAGCAGATATTAAGAACGCTGAAAAGGAAATGGATGATGACGCTGAATCAATCATCACAAATGAGCGCTACATCTATATTGCGGAAGTAATCAAGGCTTGCTACAAAAAGAAGAACAGAGGAAGCCTCTCCACTTCAGATAAGATTGATAGAATAGTCACCAACCGCTGGCTCGGCCTTCCTATCTTTGCTCTTGTCATGTTCGTAGTTTACTACGTAGCCATGGTCACCATAGGTTCTGCCGCAACTGACTGGGCAAATGATGGCCTCTTCGGAGACGGCTTCCACCTCTTCGGTATAGGTAGTGCTGAGTACTCAGAAGTCTCTGACTCCTACACAGAAGCTACAAACGTGCTGGATGCTTACGGACTTCTGGAAGAAGAGAGCACAGTTGCAGACATAAAGGCAGGAGCAGCCACAATTAAAGACGGAACCACAGCTGACTACACTCTTGTTGATGAAGAGACCTTAGCAGAAGAAGACGTTACCTACACAACAGAAGACCTGGCTGCCGCAGTTGAAGCCTTTGAAGCCCTGGATGGTGAAGAGCCGGATCCGGCTGATTACGGAGTCTGGGTTCCGGGAATTCCTGTACTGATCGGAAACCTACTTGATTCAGTTGATTGCGCCCCATGGCTGAGCGGACTTATCCTTGACGGTATTGTAGCCGGTGTCGGAGCAGTTCTCGGCTTTGTTCCTCAGATGCTGGTACTGTTCTTCATGCTTGCCATCCTCGAGTCCTGCGGTTACATGGCCAGAATTGCCTTCGTCATGGACAGAATCTTCAGAAAGTTCGGCCTCTCTGGAAAGTCCTTCATCCCGATTCTTGTCGGAACAGGATGCGGCATTCCCGGAATCATGGCTTCCCGTACAATCGAGAACAACAGAGACAGAAGAATAACAATCATGACCACAACCTTTATCCCCTGCGGTGCAAAGGTTCCTTTCATTGCCATGGTTGCAGGAGCCATCTTCAACAACTCACCTCTCATTTCAGTATCCGCCTACTTTATTGGCCTGGCAGCTATCATTATCTCCGGTATAATCCTCAAGAAGACAAAGCTCTTCGCCGGCGACCCAGCACCTTTTGTCATGGAATTACCTGCTTACCACTGGCCCGCACCGGGCAATGTATTACGCTCCACATGGGAACGTGGCTGGTCATTTATCAAAAAGGCTGGAACCATAATCCTCCTGAGTACAATAGTCGTATGGTTCTTCTCCTACTTCGGATTTACTGCAGAGGGCTTCAGAATGCTTTCTGAAGAAGAGATAGACATGAGCCTTCTCGCTGCCGTTGGAAACCTCTTTGCCTGGGTCTTCAGCCCACTCGGATGGGGAAACTGGCAGTCAGCAGTAGCCTCAGTTACAGGACTGGTTGCTAAAGAGAACATAGTTGGAACCATGGGTATTCTTTACAGCTACGGAGACGGAAGCGTTTATCAGAATCTTGCCGCTTCCTTCACGGCAGCAGCCGGCTTCTCATTCCTGATCTTCAACCTCCTCTGCGCTCCTTGTTTTGCAGCCATTGGAGCTATCAAGAGAGAGATGAACAGCAGAAAGTGGACTTGGATAGCCATAGGGTATCAGACAGGTTTTGCTTACGCAGTCTCCCTGATTGTCTACCAGGTAGCAAGCATGTTCACTGGCGCTGGAAACATCTTTGGTTTCCTGATTGCTCTTCTGATTCTTGCCTACGGCCTGTACATGCTCTTTAGAAAGAACAAGGCCCTGAACGGTTAATTGTTAAAGCGTTTTCTTGAACGGGCTACAGTTTTTGTAGCCCGTTCTTTTATTTGAAGGCTTTTGGAGTTATTATTTCCTTATGAATATTTCAACATTATTTGTCATAATTCTTCTCGTTGCCATAGTTGCGTTGATTATCAGATCCATGATTAACGACAAGAAAAAAGGCAAGAACAGCTGCGGCCACAAATGCTCAAGCTGCCCCATGGCCGGAGAGTGCCACTCCGGTAAGGGGAAACAGAGCGGCAAATGAGTATTTCATTTGCAGAAAGCTCTTGTTTAAGGTATAAATAGCCTTATGTTCAGACTTGTTTACTCAATTGTTGTTCACATCTTTACATGCATACGCTTGGCCTTTCTTCTCAAAAGAAGCCAAAAAAGCTCAAATAGAGAGACCCGCTATGCTGCAGTTAAAACCACAACAAAGAACATAGTTGAGAAGATGCATGTAACAGTTAAGTCTTCAGGACTTGAGAACATACCTGGCTCAGGCTGCTTTCTCATGCCAAACCACCAGGGCCGTTTTGATGGCCTGGCTTTAATCTACACTCATGAAAGCCCCATGAGTATAATTGTGGACAACACAAGGAGCGACATATCTTTTGAATCTGACTACATGAACCTGATAGATGCACTGAGAATAGACAGAGAGAACCCAAGACAGTCCAGAGAAGTTTTTCAAAAGGCCACAGAGAGAGTTAAAAAAGGAGATCACATCTGCGTCTTCCCTGAAGGTAAGCACGAAGGAAACAAGAACTCACTTCAGGAGTTCAAGACCGGACCGTTTCACTTTCTGAAAAAGAACCCTTTGGTTATAGTGCCTGTCTGCCTCTTTGACACATGGAAGGTCTTTAATTATGAAAAGTTTTCACACGCACTAAAGCGCGTTACCTGCCAGATTCACTACCTTAAACCCATAACCCCGGAAGAGTACTCAGATTTAAGTAAGATAGAGTTGGCTGAGCTGGTTAAGTCCCGTATTCAGAAAAAACTTGAAGAGCTGTCAAATGTAGGCTGTAAAGAGAGTGCCCTCAACCTCTGCTGAGATAGGAACCCCAGATCTTATTAAACAAACCTGACCTTTGGACATGTTGTAAGTCTCATTAATCACAGCACTGCCCTCAAAACAGAAGACCAGACGGGCCGAGAGTGCACTCTCTTCAAAGAAGTAGCCGTTTTTAAGAACAGAGAGGACCAGGCCACTTTCCATATAAAAATGCTCCCCGCCTCCATCTTCATAGCTGCTTAGGTACGTTGGCATATAGGGCTTTTTAAGAGATATTTTATCCAGCTCTGCCTTATCAACCCTCTTAGAGGTCAGGCCGGCTCTGACTACATTGTCAGAATTGGTCATAAGCTCTATTCCACAGCCCTTACAGTAGGAGTGGAGCACCCCTGGCTTTATGGCCACCGCGTCCCCCTCTTCCAGGTTAAAAACATTCAGCCTGTATGCGTAATCAGCCCCCGGGTCGTCAGGGAAAAAGGACTGAATATAGGCATGCATGGCCTCAGACTCTTCATCCTTGGTGTAGCTTTTTCTTAAGCCACAGAGCATGGAGCTCTCTTCAAGGGCGTAGAAGAGCTCTGACTTCTCGTTTGGGTCTGTGTAGTTGATATTTCCACTCTCAAAGCCTTCTTTTGCCTTCTCCTTATCCGGATGGCACTGTATGCTCAGAGGCCTGTTTATGGCCAGAAGCTTCAGAAGAAATGGAAAGTCATCTCCTGTTTTAAATGTGGGTCCCACAAAGGACGGGTCCTTGTCTATGAAGGCTCTTAAGCTCTCCCCAGTCTCTTTAACTGTGTTACAGCCGCTCTTATGAGCTCCCATCCACAGCTCAGCTTGAACTGGGGGCATATCTTTTATGTCTGTTGAAGACAAGAGGTCCTTTATGTAGCTTGTTCTTCCCCAATCATAGTCCTTGATTACAGGGATGAGAGTAATTATATCCATCAGACATGGGCCTCAAACCATTTAAGAATGTCCTGCTCTACTTCTTCTCTGTTTATCTCGTTCAACAGCTCGTGCCTGGCTTCCGGATAGAGCTTTAAGGTCAGGTCCTTTATTCCAGCTTTTCTATACAGTTCATAGACCTTCTTAACTCCCTTACCCTTAGCTCCAACCGGGTCAGAGCTTCCGCTGACTATCAGCAGTGGCAGGTCGGATGGGAGAGTTTTAGACCTCTTTCTGTCGTTTGCCATCTCTATTCCTGTCAGCAGGTCATAGTAGAAGCCGTTTGTACACACAAAACCGCACAGCTCATCTTCTATGTACTTATCCACCTCTCTGTCATCTCTGGAAAGCCAGTCGTAGGAAGTTCTGACAGTTCCAAAGCCCTTGTTGTAAGAGCCGAAGCTGAGCTTGTTCATGAGAAAACCCTTCTCTTTTGCACCCTTTCTGGAAATCTGTCTCTTGGCAACCAGCTTACCCACTTTTCCGACTATGCCCTGAGAAGAGGCCGTGCCCATGATTACTACCCCTGAGTAGAACTGAGGGTTGTTAACCATAACTGTACGGGCCAGGAAGCTACCCATACTGTGGCCGAAGAGGAAGGTTGTAGAGACAGCGTATTCACTTGTGATGAAGGCAGCAAGCTCAGATGCGTCTGCAGCTATTCTGTTCCAACCGTCTGAAGAGGTGAAGTAGCCCTTCAGGTCATCTTCAATACTTCCACCATGACCTCTGTGGTCTCCGGCAAAGACAGCGTAGCCGTTTTTATTCAGGAGTTTGGCAAATCTGGCGTAGCGGTCACTGTGTTCAGCCATTCCGTGAAGGATTTGAACAAAAGCCTTGGGCTTGGTGTTTGAGTCAGGCAACCATAGGTTGTAAGACATCCTGTGCCCGTCGGAGCAGATAAAATAAGACTTTTGATTAGTGTTTTCAGCCATGAGTCTGTCCCTCCTGATACTTAAAAAATAATTATAAACTTATACAATTTTTATCATATTAACAAAGAAGGAGAAAAACAACAGAGAAATTATGGCGTTTTTTCAGATTTCGGCTTCAGAGAGGGCCTTTCTGTGGTTGTATTCATCCAGCAAAGAGAAGAACGGAACCACGCTCTCCTTTCTGTAGTTACTCTGAGGGTCTGTCTTAAAGTAATCAGGTATATTTACCCCATTGTGCCCCAGTGCCTCATTTATCCTGTCTATGAGGTATCTGCACCTCACCCCGGCCTTGATTATATCTTCCTGTGTCACCGGCCCAATCGGTGTACCCTTTATCTTTGCTTTCAGTAGAATCAGTTTCTTCTTTAAGCCCTTCAAATTCATAGCTTTCACAGCCACGCAGTCCTCAGATCCTTCAACTGTAGAAAGAAGTGACAGTACCGCAGCCTCCGCAGAAGGGGCTACCCTGGTTTTAGTCAGAAGCTTTTGAATTTTGAACTTACCGCTGTTTATCAGGTGGCAATAGATCAGGTAGGAAGAGAGTCCAAAGCACTCCAGACCCATGGAAAGGGATTCAAAGAACTCAAAAACTGAGGCAGTTTCTGTCTTTGTCAATAGCGGTAAAAATGCAGGATATGGGACAAACCAGGACCTCCTGGCCTGGCTAAGGGCCTGGTAGTAAGAACCACGTAGGTCCGCAGGCCCAGTCTCAAGCCCATCATCTTCATACGCATACTCAGTTGCCTCATAGAAATTAGAGACTTCCTTCAAGCCGTATCTTGCATGAAAACCAAAGCCCGTACCATAGATTATCTGAGAGATAATTGAGAAGAAGTCTCCATTATCTGAAAAGTCCATGTCCTTGGAAAAAAGAACCACACCTCTCTTCTGAGCCTCTCTAGCCCAGCCGAGTATGTTTCCAAGGGATACTGGATCAAAACCCATTTCAAGAGCCTTGTTACACCTGTCCACTACAGTTAAAGGGTCAAAACAGCCACAGTTACTGCCAAGCATAAGAATAGCGTTGTATGGTGGGAGGTCTTCAAAACTGCCAAGCCTTCTAACCATCTCATCTAAGCTTAAGAAAAAGAGCCTTGGGTCTGTTCTCAAGGAAAAGTTGTTCACCGGTGCCCAGCCGTACCTGTTTGCGCAGCGCACAAAATCTATAGTTGAGCTCTTTCTGGTGTTTTCAACCACCTCATTGAGGTCTCTGAAGCGCTCAGTGTCCCTCTTCTCCTGAACCGGAGCGTTCACCACTACAGCTTTTAGGTTTTTCAGTCCCAGTACGTACCCTAGTCCCCCTCTTCCACAGAAGTGTTTATCAGAGACAGCTGTAGCGTACACCACACTCTTCTCTCCCGCTGGCCCAATAATTACTGAAGAGCAGTCACTGGAAAGAAAGAGGGCCTTTTCAGTCTCACTTATACTCATCATGCTGTAGCGCTCAGTAACTTCAAGCTTTAAGCCATCACTGTTTATGTGTAGAACACTTTGGCGCCTGGCTCTGTTAGTAATAATTAAAGCACTGTAGCCACGCCTGAGGAGCCTGGAGCCAAAGAAGGAAGAGACAGAGTTTATACTCAGTCTCCCATCCTGTGGGCTTCTGTATGCAAAACTGGTTAGCTCTGAACTCGGCACTCCCTTTCCAGAGACAGCCCCCGCTGTTATTACCACCGGGTTATCCATCTCAAAAAGGCCCTTGTCTTCTGCTCCGGGGCCACAGAACTCAGCCCAGAGCCTGGCGGCTAAAGCAGGACCTGAAATGTAGGAATCAAACCAAAGAGAAGGGATTGCAAATGTTGAGCTTTCACCGGTAAGAAGATTATAGACAAGAGCTGCCTGGCCTTTAAAACCAAGGTCCTTACCAGATGAAAACAGCTTGTCACTCTCTGCCATGCAGGAATCAAGACGCTTCTTGTCCATACTCTCTCCGTTTAAGCTCTCAATTTATAATTATAGTCTCAATTCGTCAATTGTATGGTAAAATCAAAGCATGATTATAAATGTAAAGCTTAAAGATTTTGGTTCTGATATAGACGGCACCTACAAGGTGAATCGGTACACTTCCTGTGCAGAAGCTCTGAAGATAGCTTCTGTAAATAGTCCACTGAAGTATGAAGAAAACCCCATAGTTGGAGTGTGCACCGGCTCAACTGTAGTGCCTCTGCATGAAGCTCTTCTTTCCGACTGCACATTAAGCCCGGTCAGAGCTTTTGATAAAGAGGGAAGAAGAATCTACCGCCACTCTTTGTGCTTTCTACTCTTCTATGCTTCTTCTCTAGTTATGAAAGAGAGGCGCCTGACCATAGGCCACTCCCTGGGAGACGGGTTCTACTTCAGCTGCGCTGACGGAAAACCAATAAAGGAGAAAGAAGTATTATCCCTTGAGAAAAAGATGCGGGAGTGCGTAGCTGAAGGGCTTGAAATAGAGAACATCTACCTCCAGAGCCTGGAAGCTCAGAAGTACTTTAAAGAAAACAGTATGGAAGACACGGCCCTTCTGCTTTCCCAGCAGAACAGACCGACAGTAGAGCTTTACAAACTAAATGACTTTTTGGATGTAGCCTATGAACCAATTGCCTGGAACACAGCCCTGCTTTCAGTTTTTGAACTGCGTAAGTATGGATCTGGCCTTCTACTTAGATACCCAACTTCTACAGGGGATTTAAAGAAGATAGTTCCGTTTGTGGACAGACCAAAACTCTTCAGCGTATTTGAAGAGTACAAAAACTGGGGAAAGATTCTGAAGGTCAGCTCCTGCGGTGAGATAAACAGAGTTCTTCTCTCCCCTCAGGCTCCTCAGTTCATCAGGCTCTGTGAGGCCCTGCAGAGAAGAAAGATAGCAGAGATAGCGGACATGATAAAAGAAAAAGGTGCGCAGGCTGTCTTTATTGCCGGCCCTTCCTCCTCCGGTAAGACCACCTTTGCCATGAGGCTGTGTGAGCAGATTATGCTCATGGATGATGAAACCATCAGAATCTCACTGGATGACTACTACAGACCGAAGGTAGAGTGTCCGAAAGATGAGAAAGGGAATCCGGATTTGGAGTGCCTGGAGGCTCTCAGAACAGACTTGTTCAGAGAAAACATGACAGACCTCTTTAACGGAAAAGAAGTGGATTTGCCCCATTACAGCTTCAAAAAGCAGAAGACATACTACCTTAACCGCCCGGTCAGGCTTACAGACAGAACAGTCTTTGTTATTGAAGGTATCCACGGCCTGAACCCGGAGATCAATTCCTGCATAGATGAAGATAAGATCTTCAGAATCTACATCTCAGCCCTAACACAGCTGAACATAGACTCACACAACAGAATCTCTACAACTGATAACAGGATTATCAGGCGCATAGTCCGTGACTACCGCACCCGTGACATCTCAGCTTTAGAGACACTTAACATGTGGGACTCAGTAGAAGATGGAGAGAGAAGGCACATATTCCCCTTCCAGAACAATGCAGATGTTATGTTTAACAGTGCCCTGGACTATGAAATCTGTGTCCTCTCACCTTTTGTTATCCCTCTTTTAAGAGAGATTTCTCCAAAATCTGGAGCTTCCTACGCCACAGCCAGACGCCTGCTGCAGTTCCTGGAGATCTTTAACCCACTACCGGCTCTGGACGTGCCAAGTGACTCACTACTGCGTGAGTTCATAGGCCAAAGTGACTACGAAGCTTAGTTTTATCTGATACTCAGGCTTCCGCCAGGGACAAACTCCAAGAAGGTCGGGCAGAAGCCGAAAATCCTTTCATACTCTTCCAGGCGGCTTTGAATCTGCTCCACGCCGCCTTCTTTTACTATGGCAGCTATTACTCCACCGCGCCCAGTGAAGATAACACAGGCTCCTGCACAGGAAGAAATCTCTGAGCACCTCTTGATTATCCAGTCCAACTCCGGACAGGTTAGCTCTAAATTGTCTCTCAGTCCCTTCTCTATTCTTGTAAAAGACCTGCCCAAGAGGTCAAATTCACGGTTTTTAATGCACTTTTCAACATTGCTTGCGCTCTTGTACTCCTCAAGAAGGAAGGAGCAGACGCGCCGAGAGTCCTCAGGCATGGGGTTGATTCTGTCTTCCAAATCTGAGAGGGACAGGTTTTTAAAAGAGCTCTGGTTGTAGCCCGTTCTCAAGTGGCCCATGGCCTCAACTATGGTGTCCTGCACCAGATCCAGCTCATCGTTAAGCGCTGCCGGCGGAATCTTTGAGTCTATGAAAAAGAGCTTGTAGCCCGAGTCTCTGAATGTGTTTTCTATGTATGAATAGCTGCCTTCCTGATTGTTAAACAGAACAAAGTTATGCTCTTTGGCGTTCATCATGGTCAGGATGGTCATGTACTCAACTCTCTCGCCACAGAAGCGATTACATGCATTGTACACATCAGTTAAGAGGCGGTTACGGGGCACATCTATATTTGAAATCTTGCACACAGCTATTCCCACACCCAGAGCAACTGCCGGGCAGAGAATCTTATTTTCATCCTTAAGAAGACTTCCATCCAGGGTAATATTCATGCCCTTGGGCTGTATCATAGTTGATAATTCAAAAATTATCCCCTTTACAAAGTTACTCCACCTGTCTTCTTTTCTGAACTTTATGGCCGTGGAAGAAAAATGCTTTCTGTCATTTAAGACAGCGTTGAACACTCTTATTTGAGAATCCTGTCTGAAGGACACAGTAACCTTAAGTTCTCTGGAATCTGCAGCACAAAGAGCATAACCCTTATAGTTTTCTGCAAAAGCTCCTAAGATCTTTACAATACCGGGGACCCTTACCACCACCTGAGGGGTTTGCTGATATTCCGAATAATGCTTACTGTTACTCATCAGAACCTACTGGCAATTTCCGTAAGTTTATTATAAGTAGGAATTTAATACAACAAAAAGGACCCCTCAGAAATTGAAAAAACACAAACACAACAAAGCGCAACAAAAAAAGGGACTGCCCAGTATGAGCAATCCCCTTGTCAGGAAAAGTCCTTCTCTTATTTCTCAGACTTAAGACCGTAGCGCTTGTTGAAGCGGTCAACACGACCTGTTGAGTCAACGAGCTTCTGTGTACCTGTAAAGAACGGGTGACAGGCAGAGCAGATTTCAACCTGCAAAGACTTAGCTGTTGACTTGGTCTTGATGACGTTTCCGCATGTGCAGCGGATTTCCTGAAGCTGGTAGTTAGGATGAATATCTTTCTTCATCTTATTTCTCCAATTTTGCCCCTAAATGGAGCCTTTGATAAATGCGCCGTCTCCGTTCAACTATTTACAGGAACGGCTCCTGTATTCATAGAACGGAAGAACGCTTCATTGTTCTTTGTTTTGCGCATTTTGTCAACAAGAACACGGGTCATATCGTAGTCTTCAAAACTATCAAGAACACTGTTTCTGAGAATCCAGACCTTGTTTGCTTCTTCAGCGGACAGCAGCAGGTCTTCTCTTCTGGTTCCGCTCTTCTTGAGGTTGATTGCCGGGAAGAGCCTGCGCTCAGCCATCATACGGTCAAGAACTATCTCACTGTTTCCGGTTCCCTTGAACTCTTCAAAGATAACTTCATCCATCCTGGAGCCAGTTTCAATAAGAGCTGAAGCAATGATTGTCAAAGACCCACCGCCCTCAATGTTTCTGGCAGCTCCAAAGAACCTCTTTGGCTTATGAAGTGCGTTTGAGTCCACACCACCGGAGAGAATCTTCCCGCTAGCCGGCACGGTCTGGTTGTAAGCTCTGGCCAGACGGGTGATTGAGTCAAGAAGAATAACCACATCCTGCTTGTGCTCAACTAGCCTCTTAGCCTTCTCTATAACCATCTCAGCAACCGACACATGGCGTGTAGCCTGTTCATCAAATGTAGAAGCTATAACCTCTCCCTTAACGTTTCTTCTCATATCTGTAACCTCTTCAGGTCTTTCATCAACAAGAAGAACAATCAGGTGAATCTCCGGGTGGTTAGTAGTAATAGCGTTTGCTATCTGCTGGAGCAAGATGGTCTTACCGGTTCTCGGAGGAGCTGTAATGAGAGCTCTCTGACCCTTACCGATCGGGCAGAAGATGTTGATTATTCTCATAGACACATCATCATCCGCTCTCTCTGTCTCAAGGTTGATTCTCTGGTCCGGATACAGCGGTGTGAGGCTGTCAAACGGAGCCCTGGTTTTGGCTACCAGCGGCACATCTGAGTTTACATACGCAACCTTACTGAGTGCAAAGAACCGCTCGTTATCCTTAGGGGCTCTGATCAGGCCTTCAACAGTATCTCCCGTCTTGAGATTCAGGAACTTGATCAAGCCAGCCGACACATACACGTCTTCCGGCCCTGAGAGGTAGCTGTTCATAGGACTGCGCAAGAAGCCGTAGCCTTCTGAGAGCACTTCCAGAGTTCCAATAGTGTAGATAACTCCACCGTTCTGGCTGTGGGTTCTAAGAATCTCAGCAAGTATCTCCTGCTTCTTGTACTCTATATAATCATCTTCACTCTTCCCGGTCATGGCACAGGCCTGAACCTTCAGTTGGGCTGCAGTGCACTGGGCAAGATTACTGATAATCAGCCTGGTCTCTTTGTGAGAAGCGTACTCCTCCTCAGAGACAGTTGCGTCTTCCATGCTCATGTATTTTTTCTGCTGATTATTATTCTTATTCTGCTTTCCGCCGTTTCTCTGATCCCTTCTGCCGTTTCCATGAAACTGAGCCTTGTTCTCTTTGGCTTCTTCAGTAGTCTCAGCCTGAGCCTCTGGTGCTGCTACTGTTTCTGTTTCAGCTTCAGCTTTTTCAGAGCTTTCAGCGTTTTCTGCCTGTTCAGCGTCTTCTGCCTTCTCTGCCTTTTCAGCCTTCTTTTTTGGGCGTCCCTTCTTCTTAGGCTTCTCTTCTGCTACAGAGACTGCTTCAGCTTCAGTTACAGCGGGTTCTACTACAACTGGTTCAGTTACTACTTCTTCAACTGGGGTTTCTGCTTCAACAACTTTGACGGACAGCTTTGGAGCCTTACGTCTTACAACCAGCTTTTTTCTGGTTTTCAAATCTTCTTCCATACTAATAATACTCCGAATGCACACACTTTTTGTGCTGGATAAAAAACTAAATATTAAGAATCACAAATGTATTTAAAGATACGGAAATCTCTGAATGAGACGTTTTTAAATATACAACCACTGACTGCTCTTGTCAACAAGGCTGCAGTCTTCCAGGTACATGTACCCAAGTAGGAACGCAGCGGCTGCAAAACGCCTTCTACTTCCGTCTCTTCCGTTTGAGTAGAGCTTTAGTCTCACACTCTGACTCTCTTTTCCTTTTTGAGCATAGCCCAGGTACACAGTCCCAAGAGGCTTACCTTCCAGTTCCCCTGTGGGCCCGGCCAGGCCAGTGACAGAGAAAGAAAAACCAGCTCCGCTCTTCTTTAAGGAGCCTTCAGCCATCTCTATGGCTGTCTCTGAGCTCACCGCGTTAAACTCTTCCAGAGTCTGACTATTCACTCCCAGTAGAGAGATTTTAGCTTCATTTGTGTAGGTTACTTCTGAGCCCCAGAACCAGGAGGAAGCTCCGCTGACATCTGTTAATAGTTTAGCACACAGGCCCCCGGTTGCGCTCTCAGCACAGGTGACGGTTAAGCCCTTCTCTTTAACAGCTTTTATAAACAAGTCCCTGGCTTCTATATCCCCGTCTGCTATCAGGTACTTTCCAGAAAGAGCCTTAAGATCTTTAATAAAACACGCCCTCTCTTCTTCAGTTCCACCTTCTACGTACAAACTGATTCTGTAGTCCTGAAACCTGGTTCCCCATTTAACTGAGCCCCGCTTACACTTTTGGCACAGCTCTTCAAGCCTGGCTTCAGGAAGAAGAAAGACTGAGTACTCATCTCTCCTCTGTCCTTCGTATCCAATCAGAGAAGAGAGAGTTTTCTCTACATGGTTTTCATACATGGGGTGCATCTCTTCAGGAGGTCCTGGCATGGCTGCTATGTAGATTTTTCTGTTTTCTATTTGGACTGAGCCTTCAAAACCAACTGCAGTGCCGTTTGGGTTTGGGAGCACTTTGAAGCCTTCTGGAATAAAGGCCTGCCGGCTGTTTGCCCCATTTAGCCTATCTCCAAGCCTCTGTTTGAGTGTTTCCATGGCTTCTTTACTCTCAACTAGGGGAGCTGAGCATATGTCACTGATTATCTTTCGGGTCATGTCGTCACTGGTTGGCCCAAGGCCTCCAGTGACCAGTAGCACGCTGCTGTCTTCTAAAGCCTCTTTTAAAGCCTTTTCTATGCTCCCATCATCTGGGACCATAACAGCACGGAGCACCGAGTAGCCCATTTTGGATAAAGAAGAGCACAGATAAGGAACGTGCTTATCACTTATTATTCCCCTGGTGAGTTCAGTGCCTATTACAAAAACTGAAGCGTTCATTTTTTCTTCTTAATCAGTGTGTAAGTAAGAGCTGCAGCAAGAGAGAGAAATGCAAGAACAGTAAAACCAACGGCTACAGAGTCCGAGACACGTGTGTAGAGCGTCTTTCCGTAGGTTTCACTTGTGTAGATAGGAACAGTGTAGGTGGTCCAGCCCATCTTAAACGGCTCCATCTCACCTTCTATCTTGCCAGTTGGGGTTATCATGCAGGTAATTCCGCTGTTGGTTCCACGGATGGTGGTTCTTCTGTTTTCAACGGACCTGAAGACTGCCATACCCATGTGCTGTCTTTCAGCAGCCACTGAGCCTGACCAGGAGTCGTTGGTCATGTTAATCAGCAGATCTGCTCCGTTATCAACAAAGTCTGCACAGAGGTAGCCAAAAACGTCTTCAAAACAGATGGGACTGCTGAACCTGATTCCATTACTGGTTTCAAAGACCACAGGCTCTGTGCCCGGCTCCCACCAGTGGTAGTCGTTTGCTTTAAGCAGGTTGTACAAAGCCGGGAACAGGTTTTCATACGGGAAGTGCTCAGTAAAAGGCACCAGGTGCTGCTTTAAGTACTGGCCGGCTGTCTCTCCGTTATCAAACAGAATTACTGAGTTGTAGTCATCTTTGTTCCAGTCTCCGTCCTCTGTGTAGGGCTCTGTGCAGCCTTCTTTAAGCCTTCCGGAAGGGTTCCCGGTTAGAAGAGGCACCCCAAGAGACTTTCCAAAGTCTACAAAGTCATCTACCAGCACCTGTATGGCTCTGAGGTAGTCAAAAACTACCCCTTCATCATCTCCTGTGTACGGGTAGTTTGTGTACCAGTCTACAGAGGGTACAAAAGCTGTTTCAGACCAGATGATCATATCCGGGTTGGCCTGAAGAGCCTCTAAGCTCATCCTTCTAAGGTTGTTGAAATTAACCTTGTAGGTGTTGTAGCCTCCGGCCCAGGAGTCGGCATTGTGCTGAACAGTGGCAACTGTGAAGCTCTTATCTTCCTCAGCCTTATTCCAGTAAGAAAGGCTCTCCACCCCGTAGATAAGCTGGAAAAGAATGAGGGCCAGATAGAGAATCAGGGCCACCTTGTCAGAGAGCACTTCGGCCTTCAAGCTACCGACACTGCTGTTATCAACAGTTTTTGAGTAACGGCAGCAGAGCCACTGGCCAAGGAAGGCCTGAGGGAGGACAATCATGAAGTTCAACAGCCAAATGCCACTGAAATCTGCAATCTGGATTAAAAGTGTGTATTTAAATAGAGCGTAGGCCACGGTTCCATAAGGGTAGCCGGCAAACCAGCTCTGGGATAGGTAGGAGTAAGCAACCCAGACAAGGGCCTGGATTATGTAACTGAACTTCTTGGGAGCCCAGGAAGAAGCGGCTTTGAGGGCAAGAAAGAGAAAGATCATCTCCGTGCCCTTGATTATCTGAACCAGAAGGTTGGCAAGCGGATGGAAGGCTGAGAGCCAGAAGTTGAAAATCCAGAAGAAGACAAAGCCGTATAGGAAGCCGTAGAACCAGACTACTGACCACTTGGTGTTTTTTATTACGGCAAAAAGTGGAATGAGGGCAAAAAAGACCAGAAACCCAAGTCCGTCTTTAAAGAGGAAGCCTGGGAATGATAAAGAAAGAATAAAAGCTGATAAAAGCAATAACGCAGCCTCAACCAGGTAGGTTTTAAAGCTGCGTCTTTCTTGTAGTTTTTTTATAGAACTGGCTGCTCTCATTTGTCTGAACTGTTGTCCCAAACCTGATCCTTGAGTTCTTTACCAGGGCGGAAAACTGCTACACCGTGACTGCTGACAGAAACAACTTCACCAGTCTTCGGGTTGCGGGCCTTTTCCTTGCCCTTGCGTGTTCTGACTTCAAAGGTTCCAAAACCTCTGAGCTCAATAATCTGATCCCTCTTAAGTCCTTCCTTAACTTCTTCAAAGAAGAGATCTATTACTTCATGAATATCACTCCTGTTAAGATCAAGCTTTTCATGAAGATTCTCAATAATAACAGCCTTTGTGAGCTTTGACTTAGACATGGCGACCTCTTGATTATGCTAACTTATTAAACTTGAGAGCCATTCTTGATTTTTTTCTATCTGCTGTATTTCTATGGATAATTCCCTTTGATGCAGCTGAATCAAGAAGCTTTGCTGAAAGCTTGAAATTCTCTTCTGCTGCTGCCTTATCACCTGCTGCACAAGCTGCATCAAACTTCTTGACAGCTGTGCGGAATGTACTCTTTGTCTCACGGTTTCTCATTCTGGCAACTTTTGCCTGACGAGTTCTTTTCTCTGCGGACTTTTTCACAATATCCTCCAAATTAACCCAAGTTTGCGATTAGAAAACATATCACAGACGCAAAAAGTGGTCAATACAACTGTATCACATGAACTCTTCCTGGAATTCTTTTGACACTTCCCATCTATTGTTTTCCCTGGAAAAGTATAGCTCCGCCCTCGGAATCTGGAAACTGCGCCCTTCAGACCCGGTTACAGTGACCTTTTTGGAGAGAATATTTATATCCTGGATTCTATACAAATCTTCTCCAACTTTAAGACGCGTTCCCTCATGAGGGTAGCTTAACTTCTCTTCATTATAAAAATCATACTCATAGCTCAGACAGCACAGCAGTCTTCCACAGGGCCCGGAGATTTTAACTGAGTTAAGTGAGAGGCTCTGCTCCTTAGCCATCTTGATAGTCACCGGCCTGAGCTTATCTGAAACGCAGTGACAGCAGAAGTCTCTTCCACAGACAGCCAGGCCACCGAGCATCCTGGCCTCATCCCTGACTCCTATCTGCCTAAGCTCTATTCTCATGCGGAAGACAGAGACCAGGTCCTTTACCAGGTCTCTGAAGTCTACTCTGTCTTCAGCTGTAAAGAAGAAGAGAACCTTTGGTTCACAGAGCATAAAGTGTGCGTTCACAAGCTTCATGTTCAGCTTGTGGTCAGCTATCTTCTCTCTGCAGATTCTGATGGCTTCCTTCTCTTCCTCAATGTTTTCATTGTACCTTTTTATCTCATCCGGGGTAGCTATGTGGCTGATCCAAAGAACATCTCCATCTACCTCAACCATCTCAGGCTTGCGCCCAAAGTACTCAGCTTCTGGTGCGTACTCTTCCTCTTCTTCAGCCTCTTCTTCCTCAGGGAGCCCTTCTATGCTCTTGAACTCAAACTCCGGCGGCTCTCCCATGGCCTTCAGCTCCGTATCTATATCTGCTTCCGCAGCCTCAGCGCAGGGGCAGAAAGAACAGGCTCCACGCACACAGTCGCAGCCCGGGGTGTATTTCTCTCCGTCCAGATTGTCAGCCGGTCCCACTATCACGGCCATATCCAACCCATACCTGGTCGGGGCTACAACATAGGTTCCCGGGTAGAAGACGCTGTCTGAAGCACAGACACAGACGTCATTACTTCCGGGGACTTTTACTAAATAAATATATGCTTTCTCGGCCTGGGCCGTTTCTTTATTTTTTTCTTCAATATCATTAGGCATAGATAAAAATTATCATCAAGATTAATGATAGTCAATTCTCCCCACACGGCCCCGTTCAATTGACGGTTTGAAAAAGGGATGTTATCTTTAATACAGGAAGGATAAACTCTCAGCTTTGCTGGTACGGGAGGCCCAAATGCGTTTATTTGACACTCACTGCCATCTTGGTCTTATTCATGAAGACTACCTTGAACAGCTTCTTGCCGTGCAGTACGCCAAGAGAGCCGGGGTTAGGCATATTGTATCCATTTGCAACAGCCTCACTGACTTTGAAGTCATCTACAACAACCTGAGAAGCGCCTCAGATGTGTACCACGCTGTAGGCGTCTCCCCGTCAGAAAGCGGAAACAAGATTGACGGCTGGGAGACAAAGCTTCAGGAGCTCTTAAAGCTCAAGAGAGTTGTAGCCATAGGCGAGACCGGCTTGGATTATGTAAAGAATTTTGCCCCTAAATCAGTGCAGGTGGATTTATTTATCAAGCACCTGGAGATCTCTCGAAGAGCTGATCTGCCGGTGATTATCCACAACAGGCAGGCGGGGAGTGACATTATAGATATCCTGAAGACAAAAATTCCTCAGAAAGGAGCCATTTTCCACTGCTACTCAGAAGACTGGGAGCTGGCACAGAAGGCGCTGGACATGAACGTCTACTTCTCATTTGCAGGGAATATCACTTACAAGAACATAAGAAAGCTTGTCGAGACGGTCGAGAAGCTGCCTGAGGACAGAATTCTGATTGAGAGCGAATCGCCCTTCATGGTGCCGGCCCTGTACACCAAGCGCAGAAACCGCCCTGAGTACCTGCCTGAGACCCTCAAGGCTGTGGCAGCCATCAGAAACACAGACGTTGAAACCATGGCAGAGATCCTCTATCAGAACAGCCTGAGGGCCTTTAATCTGCCACCTGAGACCTGATGAGTTCCCTTTACCACCCAATCCACTTTGGCCCCGTCACTGCCGTTGGCAATGTCTTCCTCGCGCCCATGGCCGGCTACACGGACCGTGTTTTCAGAAGCATCTGCATAGAGGAAGGAGCTGACATGACCGTCACTGAGATGGTCAGTTGTGAAGGCGTGGCCAGAGACAGCAGAAAAACCATA
>CAJOOY010000030.1 GCA_905236385.1 uncultured Spirochaetia bacterium | reverse complement strand
TTCGTCCTGCCACTCAAATCTCTCGAACTCTGTCTTATCTTCCGTTCGTGAATTTGAATTGACTAGGAAGCCCTCATGCTTCCATATTTATTCCTCATTTCCTTCGTTATCAATGTAAAGAACTTTGCGCCACCTTTTGGCGTGCTTGATGAAATTACCACAAAGGGTTTTTAGTGTCAACAAGAAAAACAAAAAATTATTCCAATTTTTTTTTGATTTTCTTAATTCTATGCCTGTTAAATAAATATTTTCAAAAAATTTTTTTCATCCAATTTTTAAATGCAAGCCTTCCCTTCTTTGTGGCGTCTTAAAAGGTGAAAAGGAGAAAAAAGGTGCAACCAAACATAAGTATCTACGGCTACATTAATAAAGGTTTTGATGGACAGCTGGTCGGGATAGAAGCACAGATAAGAAGTGGGTTCCCGGGTTTTGACATAATTGGACTGCCAGACAGCTCTATAAAAGAAAGTAGAGAGCGCATTAAGGCGGCTATGCGTAGCAGTGGTTTTAAGATACCTCAACAGAGAATCCTTGTCAGTCTGACGCCTGCAGGAGTACCAAAAGCTGGATCGTCGCTTGATTTGGCCCTGGGGATGAGCATTGCCCTAGCAAAAGATAAGAAGCCAGAGCCTCAAAGTCCGGAAATCAAGATTATGCTTGTGGGCGAGTTAAAGCTCACGGGTGAGACGGTTTCGGCTCCGTACACGTATGGGGCTATTGAGTGCGCTAGAAAGGCCGGCTGTAATTATTGTATAGTCCCCGGGGCAAAAGGCCAAAAGCATCCTGATCCGCACGTTTTGGTGGCAGATAGCTTTTTAACGGCCTTCTGCCTTGTGGGCAATATAATTCAGAACCCAAATAAAGCCCTCTCTTCCCAATCTGCCTCAGAATCCAAGGCGCTACCACTCTTTGAAGATGTGATAGGCCTGAATCAAGAGAAGATGAGCCTCACCTATTCTGCTGCCGGCTTTCACAGCCTCCTCATCTTTGGACCACCAGGGACTGGAAAAACGCTTTTGTGTTCTAGGCTCAACCGCCTGCTGCCACCACATGACAGGGAGGAGCAGGAAAAACTAATAAGAATATATGGTTGTGCTTCTCTTGAACTTGAAAACCCAGAAGTACCGGTCAGCAGGACCATCCCTCATGACTGCTCTCTGGCCCAGTTTGTAGGAGGCTCTGCCTCTAAGAGCCCTGGTGAAGGAGCACTGGCCTATGGTGGGGTAGTAATTCTTGATGAGCTGGACAAGTATTCAAAAAAGCTCATTGAGGCAGTTAAAGACGCCTACGACAAAGGTTTTACTGCCAGCTCTAAGAGCGGAGAGCTCACAGTCTACCCTGCTCGCTTTATTATGGCTGCAAACATGAACCCCTGCTCCTGCGGAGGACTTGGAAAGGAAGAGAAAGTCTGTGCGTGTTCGGCGTTAAAGATCCAGAACCACTGGAACAAACTTGGAAAGGCCTTTATTGAGCGCTTTGATATACGAATCCCTGTAAGAGAGCAAAAACTACTAGAGATGATTCATGAGGAGTTACACCCTGATTCTTACTATAAAGATATGGTAAAGAGTGCCATGGACAGGCAGAAGTTCAGGTTTAAAGACACACCTGAGATTAGATACAACGGACAGGTAAGGCTCTACCCGCCAGCTTTGAACAAGTTCGGAAAAGAGATAGAGCTGCTAAAGAAGCTAGAGAGTGAGCATGGAGGAACCAGGAACATGCTTGGGACTATTACCCTTGCCCGCACAATAGCTGACTGCCATGAAAGAGAAGAGACAACAGATGAGGACTTTGAAACAGCTTTCAAATTAAGAAAGTACGGAACAGGAGACTACTACTGGCGCAGTGTCAATTTTGATCAAATTAACAACTAGGAAAAAAAGATGAACAAGAAAGAACAACTATTAAAAATTGAAAAAAGATTTATAGAGGCTGGAATTAAATACTACTCTGAACCAGTTTTAAGATGCAGACAACTGGACAGAGTTATAGGACCAGACTTTTGTGTTTTCAACAAGGTTACTGGGGAAAAGTTTGTATGGCTACACTTTATTGACATGAGCAACAAGGAATATTTGGACAATGTCTTCTGGCCCAAATTTAGAGAATACAACCAACTCGGCTTTGTCATGGGCATAAACATGATAGTTACTTGCGAAAAGGAGGAGGACCCAATTACTGATGAAGAGATAGATGACTTCATCTACAGGTTTCTATTAACGGAGAGCAAGGATGAGAGATCAGTGATGACTATGGCAAGCCTTGGGCTTGGGTAAAGTTGAAAGGATTACTGCAGCAAACAGAAGCAGACAGCCAATCAGTTCTCTGGCACTCATACGCTCGCCCAGGATCAAAGCACTGCCAAGAGCGGCCCATGCACTCTCCAGGCACATGGCTAAAGATGCTTTCTCCGGTCTGACGTACTTCTGCCCAACTGCCTGAAGAGTGTATGCAATTCCACAGGAGAAGATACCTGCATATAATATAGAAATAAGAGCATCTTCAACCATTGAGAAGCTAAAGTCTTCAAACAGAATGCCTGAGACAAGGCAGATTATTCCACCAAAGAGCATCTGAAAAGCAGTGAGATCTACGCTTGAGACGGCCTTTACTCCGTAGTTGATTGCCATAATCTGAAAGGCAAAAAGAATGGCACAGATAAAGACCATCAGGTCTCCTTTGTTAATCCCGCTCTCTTGGCCAACAGAAATCATGTAGGCTCCTAGAAGTCCAAGGACTGCATAAGCCCAGGCAGATTTAGAAGGTTTATCCTTTGTAAAGCCCCCCAAAAGTGGAACAAAGAGTATGTAGAGAGCTGTTATGAAAGCGCCCTTTCCAGCTGTTGTGTATGAAAGCCCAGCCTGCTGAAAGACACAGGCAGAAGAAAGTAAAATACCGCAAATAAGGCCACGGATAAGAAGATTTTTCAGATAATCCTTATCCGTTTTCTGTTTCTTCTTAATGGATTTTAAACAGATAGGAAAAAGGATTAAAAACCCCATAATCATCCTGATACCGTTGAACATGAACGGACCTATGTATTTGGCGGCTTGACTCTGAAAAACAAAAGTCAGGCCCCAAATCAAGGAGGTTAGAAGTAGTAGCCCTATGGCGTTTTTTTCCTTCATGACAATCAATGGTAAAGAAAAAGGGGCTGTCTGCCAACAACCCCTTTATGAAAGAATTTAAGATTAAAGAACGTGAACAGAGGTGGGCTCAAATACGAGAGTACACTTTTCACCAACCTCAAAGATTCTCTTGTTCTTCGGATTATGTTCTTCAAGTTTGACCAGTGTGTTTCCAACTCTTACATGGTAGTTCTGATAGGAACCCATGAAGCGTGAAAGCTCGACTGTACAAGGAACACCGCCCTTCTCGCTCAAAGAAGCTGCTTCAGGTCTGAGAACTACTGTGTAGTCGTTTCCTTCCTTCATGTTCTTTTCATAAGCAACAGTAATTGGAAGACCATCCACCTCTATCTGAGCCACTTTATCATCATGACTGATCATCTTACCCTTGAGGAAGTTTGCTTCTCCGATGAAGTCAGCAACGAACTCACTGTTTGGATGATAGTAAATCTCATGAGGAGTTCCCATCTGAGCCACAACACCCTTGTTCATGATAATAATCTTATCTGAAATGGCCATGGCTTCACTCTGGTCGTGAGTAACATAGACAGCGGTAATACCAACTTCCTGCTGGATTCTTCTAATCTCTGTTCTCATTGAAACTCTAAGCTTAGCATCCAGGTTTGACAGTGGTTCGTCAAAGAGAAGAACAGATGGCTCAATAACAAGAGCTCTAGCAAGAGCAACACGCTGCTGCTGTCCACCAGAGAGCTGGTTTGTCATTCTGGCTTCCATGCCACTGAGCTCAACAAGCTCAAGAATTCTTGTAACTCTTTCCTTGATTTCCTCTTTTGGAACCTTTCTTAGCTTAAGACCATAAGCTACGTTATCAAAGATGTTGTAGTGAGGCAGAAGAGCATAACTCTGGAAGACCATGGCAGTATCTCTCTTGTTAGGAGTGAGCTCATTTATGGCCTCATTTCCGAGGAAGATTTCACCCTCATCCGGACTTTCAAAACCGGCAATCATTCTGAGTGTTGTAGTCTTTCCACATCCGGAAGGACCAAGCAAGGTTACAAAACTACCTGGCTCAATCTCCAGTGAAGTATCTTTTACAGCATAAAAGTCCTTTCCAGTCTTCGGGTCTTTATAAATTTTTGATATATGATCGAGTCTGATTCCTTTTTTCTCTTTTTTCATGGGATTAGTATTCCTCCTTTATTTTTCGGCTTGTACCGAAGTGCTTAATAAAGAGATTCATAAGAGCAACTGCTGTGTAAGTTACTGCAATGAGCAGTGTTGCAAATGCACAGGCCAGTCCGTATGAACCCTTTTCTGCAAACTCATTAATCTGTACGGTAATGAGCAGGAACTGCGGTGTAACAAGAAGAATGATTGCCGAAATAGCAGTAATACTTCTAACAAAAGCAGTTACAAGTCCGCTTAGGAACGAGTCCTTAATCAGCGGAAGTGTTACCGTCGTGAAGACTTTCATAGAGTTTGCCCCCATATCGTATGCACTCTCTTCAATTGACTTATCAATCTGCCTGAGAGCAGCGATACCACTTCTGGTACCTGTAGGAAGTGAACGCACAATAAAGACAATTACAAGAATAGCTCCTGTTCCGTAAAGACCCTGTAGGAACCCGGTATGGAATACTCCACCAGAGAACCCACGTATGTATCCAACACCTAATACAGTTCCAGGAACTGCCATGGCTAGCATGGATACAGCTTCAATAAAGCCCTTACCTTTGAACTTTCTCTTAACAACAAGGTAAGAGATGATCATAGAAAGAAGAGCTGTAATAGGAGCTGCTATTACTGAAAGCATGAAGGAGTCCTTAAACGCCTTAAAGCCCTTATATCTTGTAAAGATCAGCTGGAACCACTTTGTTGTTAATGGGAAGAATGTGTAGCCCCATGTTGGGAACAGAGCGCCAATTGGAACACAGATGTACATGATAATAACAAACAGAGCTATAGCTCCACAGAGAATTGTAAGAGGGAGTCTTACGCTCTTGTCTTCAATAAGCATTCTCTGTCTGGAAGCCTTACCGGTGAGGGTTGCAGTGGACTTAGCTTCAAGGTAGTACTTCTGAACTGCAAACATGAGAAGAGTTATACACAGAAGAACTACTGCCATGGCTGCTGCACCTGGCTTATCATAAGCACCTGTAATCTGCAGGTAGATGGTTGTGGCCAGAGTATCATAGCTTCCACCGATTATCATTGGGTTTGCAAAGTCGGCAATTGACTCAATGAATGTAACAAGGAAGGCATTTCCTATACCAGGAAGAAGCAGAGGCAGAGTAACGGATGTGAAAACCTTAGAGCGGCTTGCACCCATGTCTCTTGCGGCCTCTTCGAGGGATGGATCAATGTTTTTCAGAAGGCCTCTGAACATCATGTAACAGACCGGGAAGAATGTCATGGACTGAACAATAGCAATGCCCCAGAATCCATAAACACTGTTGTCATAAATGCCAAGAAGGTGACGGGTAATAATACCAGCCTTTCCAAAGAGCATGATCATGGAGAGAGAAAGAACAAACGGTGGAGAAACAACAGGAAGCATGGAAACAACCTTGAACAACCCACCCATGAACTTATTTGAACGAACATATACTTCTACGTAGGCAAACAAAAGACCTACAGCTGTAGAAATAATTCCTACAAGGAAACCAACCTTTAAAGTATTTGTAATGGCGGTTTTGAATGTTGGAATTTTAAAAATCCTCTTAAAAACATCTAAAGTCAGTCCTGAATCAGAGACAAAACTGTCAACAAGAAGAATTGCAAGAGGATAGAGAATAAACAATGTCAGAAAAGCAATCAGGACAACTATGGTAGAAACCATAATGGGGTCAGCCATCAGCTTTTTTCTGTCTAGACTAGCACCTTGTCTGGTAGCCATCTTTACCTCCATTTCTGATAAAAATTAAGGGACAGTGTTTCGCACCATCCCTTAAAAGCAAGAATAGCAAGATTACTTAACCTGGAATCTTGATGTATCTCCTGTAGCAGCACCGCTGGCAGCAAGAGCATCCATGACTTCAGCAACATACTTAGAAGTATTCTTTCCAGCATCATCCCAGTCATAGTCGATGACGTTTGATGGATCGAGACCAAAGTCGTAAGCTTCCTTTGGCTGTTCTGCATTGTCAATTACGAGGAACTGGTAAGAACCGTTTTCCTTAGCAAGGTTTACGCAGTCTGGTGAGAGAGCATATTCAATCCAAAGCTTTGCAGCATTTTCATGCTTTGCACCCTTGAAGATTGCTGTAGCACCAATTTCACAAGTTGTTCCGCTTGAAGGAATTACAAGAGCAATGTTCTTATAGCCGTTGTCAACAATCTGGTAGATACCATCATGCAGGAAGCCAATACCGATGACACACTCTCCTGTTCCAACGTTCTTTGAAGGACCGGAACCGGACTTTGTGTAAACTTCAATATTCTTATCAAGGTCTACGAGGTACTGAATACCTTTATCGTGACCGTACTTCTGGATAACTGTGTTAACAACAAGCTTTGCTGTACCAGCTGTGTTATAGTTTGACAGCCAGATGAGGCCCTTGTATTCAGGCTTAATAAGATCAGCAAAATCCTGTGGAGCCTCAAGACCAAGTCTCTTAAGCTCATCTGTATTTACCATAAATCCGAGAAGACCTGTGTAAATACCATACCAAAGATTGTCTTTGTGCTTGTAGTTTGTTGTAAGAAGATGTGAAGCATTTGTAGCATCATAAGCAACAAGAAGACCTTCGTTTGCAAGAGCATTGTACGGGTCTGTTGTACCGCCGAAGAAAACATCTGCTGATGGGTTTCCATTCTCTTCTTCAATCTTTGCCTGAACTTCACCAGTTGAAAGGCGCTGATAGCTTACTTTAATTCCGAAAAGGTTCTCGAAATTCTGGCAAGCAGCTGAGAGGTACTCTTCCTCACATGAACCGTAAACGACAAGTTCGCCTTCAGCCTGAGCAGCTGCGACGAGTTTTGAATCATATCCTGGTACTGTGGATGCTTTTGAGGCTTCTTTTGAACCGCCAGCAAATGCACCGAATACACAGAAAGAGACAAGAAGTATGACCAATAGTTTTTTCATTAGACTCCTCCTATAGAGCTATGGTTTAAAAACCTTAAGTGTTGGTTTAAGAATACTCCCCTCTAAGTGAATTCGCAACAAAAAATACGCGGGACTTGTTGACATGAAATCTTACATTTGCTAATCTCGCATTGGTTGAGTACTTAGGGCCAATAGCTCAGTAGGTAGAGCAACGCCCTTTTAAGGCGTGGGTCGTTGGTTCGAACCCAACTTGGCTCATAAGCTTTGATTCAACTGCTTGTCCCTTTCGTCTAGTGGTTAGGACAACGGGTTTTCATCCCGTCAACACCAGTTCGATCCTGGTAGGGGATGTTTAGAGGCTGAAACGTTTGGTTTCAGTCTTTTTTTTATTGAAGTATATTTTAGTATGTGCTAATATGTTTATATGATTAAGATTTTAATTGGTGCTGTTTTATTTGCTTTGTCGTTTCTCTCACCGGCTTTAAACCTGCCTGTGTATGTTGAGTATGTGCTTATAGGTGCTTCGTATCTTGTTTTAGGGTATGAAACCATCATACATGCATTTAAAAACATATTTGAAGGCGAGTTCTTTGATGAGACCTTCCTTATGACTATTGCAACCATTGGTGCTTTTATAATTGGAGAGTACCATGAGGCGGTTGGGGTTATGCTCTTCTATGAACTTGGAGAGTACTTGCAAGACCTGGCGGTAGATAAGTCAACTGATAATATAGAGAAGCTGATGGATATTAGCCCAGAGAAGGCAAGAAAGCTGGGTAAAGACGGCTCCAGAACAGAGGTCAAGCCCGAAGAGATTAAGGTTGGAGATTTAATCTATGTTCTTGCAGGAGAACGAGTTGCGTTGGACGGCAAGGTGCTTGAAGGCTCAGCTTACTTGGACACAAAAGCCGTCACTGGGGAAAGCAAGCCCTTCTATGCCGAGAAAAACGCAAGCGTTATGAGCGGAAGCATTGTCCTAGATAGCCCTCTGACAATTGAGGTCACGGCCCTGTACGAAAACAGTACTGTTTCAAAAATAATTAACCTCACAAAGGACGCAAGGGAAACCAAGGCGCCTACGGAGCATTTTATCACAAAGTTTGCAAAGATTTATACACCAGTTGTTTGCGCCCTAGCCTTCCTAATTGCAGTTGTTCCTTCTCTGATAACCGGAGAGTGGAGTGTTTGGGTTCACAAGGCCTTGATTACCCTAGTTATCAGCTGCCCATGTGCTCTTGTCCTTTCAGTGCCAGTAGCCTTTTTTGGCGGAATTGGAAGCAGTGCTCGCCACGGAATTTTAGTCAAAGGTGGAGTGCACCTAGAGAACCTTGCTAAGGCAAATGAGTTCTTTTTTGATAAGACTGGAACCATTACCGAAGGAACATTTAAAGTTACAAAAGTTGTTTCAGAGAAAGAAGATAAGTTATTAACAGTTCTTTCTTCCCTTGAAAAAGAGAGTAACCATCCACTGGCAAAAACTATCTGCTCTTACTGCCCCGAAACAAATGTGAATGCAACAAAGGTTAGGGAGTACAAGGGTAAGGGCCTAAGTGGAATTATAGAAGAGACTCGTTACTACGCTGGCAATTATTCATTTGTAAATACTAAGTGCGGAGGCTTTAAGGCTCCAGAGTCCTCTGGCACTGTTATCTATGTATGCTCAGAGACTGAGTACCTTGGGTATGTTGAGCTTGAAGATGAGCTAAAGACAAATGTTAAAGAAAGCTTCAATCTACTCAGAGAAGAAGGTTTTTCTAAGGTTGTAATTCTTAGTGGAGATAATGAGTCCGCTGTTTCTGCTGCAGTTAAAAATAGCGGTGCGGATGAAGGAAAGAGTTCACTTCTGCCACAGGATAAGGTTGAGTATATTCTTTCAGAGCAAAAGAAAGGCAAGGTTTGTGTATTTACAGGAGACGGTATTAATGACTCCCCTGCCCTTGCCACAGCAGACGTTGGAATTTCAATGGGTGGAGTTGGATCGGATGCAGCCATTGAAGCAAGTGATATAGTGATTATGAACGACAACCTCTCCTCTCTTGTCACCGCCAGGAAGATAAGTAGAAAGACCGTGAAAATAGCAAAAGAGAACATAGCTTTTGCCATAGCGCTGAAGGTTGTATTTCTGATTCTCGGTTCATTCGGACTTATTGGAATGGGATGGGCTGTATTTGCAGATACAGGAGTTGCACTGCTGGCTGTCCTCAATAGCTTGCGTACCTTGCGTAACATATAATTTTTTGTTAGTCTTCTTTCGCTATGCAGACAAAAGACATACAGAAAAAAGACATAAGAAACATAGGTATTATGGCTCATATTGACGCCGGTAAGACTACAACTACCGAACGTATTCTCTTCTACACGGGAGAGAACCACAAAATTGGAGAAGTAGATAACGGCGAAGCCACTATGGACTGGATGAAACAGGAGCAGGACAGAGGAATAACTATAACCAGTGCTGCTACAACCTGTTTCTGGAAGGGAAAACAGATAAATATTATAGATACTCCGGGCCACGTAGACTTTACCGCTGAGGTTGAAAGGTCTTTGAGAGTTCTGGACGGAGCTGTAGGAATCTTTTGTGCTGTTGGTGGTGTTGAGCCTCAGACTGAAACTGTTTGGCGCCAGGCAGACACCTATAACGTTCCACGCATAGCTTTCATCAACAAGATGGACCGCCTGGGTGCTGACTTCTTTGCCGTCTTGGAAGATGTTAAAACCAAACTTAAAGAAAACCCGGTTCCTCTCTTTATTCCTGTTGGAAAAGAGAGCAAGTTTAAAGGGGTTATTGATCTTATTAAGAATAAAATGGTTGTTTTTGACCAGAACACGGATGGCAGGGATTTTTCATACGCAGATGTCCCCTCTGATTATCAGGAACTAGCAAACCAGTGGTATGAGAAGTTAATTGACAGTGTTTCAGCCTACAGTGATGAAATAACTGACCTCTTCTTCTCCGGTGAGGCTATTCCTTCAGAGTTACTGATTAGCGTTCTTCACAAGTGCGTACTGGAGAGAACACTGCTGCCTGTATTCTGTGGATCTTCACTCAAGAACATAGGAGTTCAGTGTCTGCTGGATGGAATAGTTGACCTGCTCCCGTCTCCTGATGAAGTGCCTCCTGCCATAGGAATCTCAGTAAAGAAACAGGAAGAAGTAAAGGTTCCGAACAAGGACGAGAATCCCCCACTGGCACTGATTTTTAAGATTCAGTACGAAAAAGAAGCTGGAAATCTGGCTTTTGCAAGGGTCTATTCGGGAGTATTCAAATCCAGAACAGCCGTACTCAATATAGGCAAAAAGAAGAGAGAAAGAATCAACAGAATCCTCAGAATGCACTCAAACAGACCTGAAGAAATGGATGAGCTTAAGAGTGGAGACATAGGTGTTTTCATCGGTTTCAAAGATGCTCAGACCGGGGATACCATTGGGACAGAAGGCTACCAGGTTCTTCTTGAGAACATGAAGTTCCCTGTTCCTGTTATTTCAGTAGCTGTAGAACCGGCTACCGTCAGTGACCAGGACAAACTGAAGAAGGCTCTTGAGATTCTGTCTCTGGAGGATCCGACATTTACATGGAAGGACAACCAGGAGACTGGACAGATAATCATCAGTGGAATGGGCGAGCTGCATCTGGACGTTCTTGTAACACGGCTTAAAGATGAGCTTAAGGTTGACTGTAACGTTGGAAATCCACAGGTTACTTACAGAGAAAGCATTGGAAAGGAAGCCATCCACACCCAGTCCTTCAGCAGAATGATTGCAGGAAAAGAGAACTCTGCAGAGCTTACATTCAGAGTTCTTCCTCTTGGCACCGGAGAAGGTGCTCAGTACGAGAACAAGGTTCCTCTTAAGACCATGCCTATCCAGTTCTTTGATGCTATCCAGCGTGGAGTTGAAAACTCATTTAAGAGCGGAATTAAGTTTGGCTATGAGGTTTGTGATCTGAAAGTTGAACTCTTGGATGTAAAGTACAATGAGCTTACGGCAAGTGAGTTTGCTTATGAAGCCTGCGCTGCCATGTGTTTTGATTCAGCTGCATCGGAGGCTGCTCCTATGCTTATGGAGCCAATAATGGATGTGACAGTAGTGGTCCCGAATCAGTATGTAGGGGATGTTATTTCCACTCTCACAGCTCGTGGAGGCTTGGTCTCAAGCATTGAAAGCAAGACAAACGCTGACAGTGTTCATGCTCAGGCACCGCTCTCCAAGTTATTTGGATACTCTACTGTTCTCAGGTCCTCTACACAGGGACGTGGAAGTTTCAGCATGGAATTCAGCCATTACTCACAAAAAAATTGACAATTAATTAATGGCTAAATAGAATTATAAAGATTGTTTGGAAAGGGGGTATTTATGGCTTTAGCTACCAAAGATATCAGAAACATTGCAATCGCCGGACATAATGGCACTGGAAAGACCTCTCTGCTTGAGCAGATTCTTTTCTACGGCGATCAGATCTCAAGACCTGAACTTGTTGATTCAGGCAAAACAACAAGTGACTATACCGAAGAGGAAATAGCTCGCAAGATTTCAGTTCATGCTTCCCTTGCTTGCATGCCTTGGCATGGAAAATCCCTCAATTTTATAGATACTCCGGGTACAGCAGACTTTATTGGTGAAGTTACCTGTGCATTTAGAAGCTGTGAGAGTGTTCTCATGGTTGTAGACGCCAGAGATGGTGCTCAGATTGAGACAATCAAGCTTTGGAGAGACCTTAATGGTAGAAATAAGCCAAGAGCCGTCTTCCTCAACAAGATGGATAGAGAACGTGTTGATTTCTCAGCAACCTTTGCTCACCTCAAAGAAGAGTTCAAGGCAACATTTGTTCCTGTAACCATTCCTATGGGCAACGGTCCGGAGTTCAAGGGTGTTATTGACCTCATTGAAAACAAGGCATACTTCTTCACAGCCGGTCAGAAAGAGAAAGCTGGAGAGATTCCTGCAGAATTCTCTTCTCTCGTAGATGAATACAGAGAAGCCCTGATGGAATCTGCAGCAGAAGGTGCAGATGATCTTATGGAAAAGTTCCTTGAGACCATGGAACTTGAGCCGGAAGAAATCCACAGAGGTATCTGTGAAGGTTTGAAGAACAACCTTCTCGTTCCTGTTTTCTGCGGTTGCTCCAGTAACGGTGCAGGTATAACAAGTCTTCTTGACTTTATTTCTGAGAACTTCCCTTCTCCGGAAGGAGCTCAGGAAACAAAGGTTCTCGAAGATGGATCTGAAGAAAAGGTTTCCATCTCCGGAGACGGTGCTTTCTCAGGCTATTGCTTCAAGACAACTATTGACCAGTTCTCCGGTAAGCTTTCATTTATCAAGGTTGTAACCGGTTCAGTCACACCTGAAACAGATCTTTACAGTCCTGAACTCGGCAAGAAAGAGAAACCGGGTAAGCTTTACAAGGCTCTTGGTAAAAAGCTTGTTGAAACAGATTCTCTTGCTGCCGGTGAAATTGGAATTATCACAAAGAGTAACGTTGCTGCTACAAACTCAACCCTCTTGAATTCTGCAGAGCAGAAGTTCTCTTATAAGCGCCTTGCTCTTCCTGATCCAATCTACTCTCTTGCCATCTCTGCCGGAGACAAGAAGTCTGAGGACAAGATGAATGACTCACTTCATAGAGTTACCGAAGAAGACCTTACTTTCCGCGTTGCTTACAACGAAGAAACAAAGCAGACAACAGTTTCTGGAATGGGTGAACTGCACCTGAATATGATTCTTGATAAGATTAAAGAGAAGCAGAAGATTCTCATCAACACCAAGCTTCCAAGAATTGCCTACAGAGAAACAATCACAAAGAAGTCAGGTATTGTTGAATATGCTCATAAGAAGCAGTCAGGTGGACACGGCCAGTACGGTAAGGTTCTCATTGAGATTGCTCCTACAGAGAGAGGCCAGTACTACACATTCGAAAACATTGTTAAAGGTGGTAGCGTTTCTAAGGGTTATGTACCTGGAATTGAAAAAGGTATTCATGACCAGATGGAAGAAGGCTTCCTTGCTGGTTACCCAATGGTTGACGTTGGAGTTACCCTTGTTGATGGTAAGGAACACCCGGTAGACTCCTCTGAAATGGCATTTAGACTTGCTGCTAAGGGAGCCATGAAGCTTGCTCTTGAAAAGGCAGGAGCTGTTCTCCTTGAGCCGTTTGCTAAGCTTTCTGTCTACATTGACAACAACTACCTTGGAGATATTCTTTCAGACCTTTCTTCAAAGCGTGGTCGCGTTCTTGGTCAGGAAGACCTTGGTGGAAATATGGTTCAGGTAAATGCTGAAGTTCCACAGGCAGAAATGCTTAACTACGCAATTGATCTCAAGTCCATGACTTCTGGTACAGGTTCATTTGAACTTACCTTTGACCACTATGAGACACTTGCTGGAAAGCTTGCTGAAGATGTAATTAAGGCAAGTCTCGCAGCTAAGGCTGAGGAAGAGGCAAACGCCTAATTGAAAACAAATCAGTTTTCTGATAATCATAAAGCACGTCCACTTAGGGCGTGCTTTTTTTGAGGACTAAATATGGAAAATGAGATTTTTGACCTTATCCCTTCACTTTCAAAAGTGGAAAAAAGAGAGATAGGTGAACACAAACAGATAAAAAGCTTTGCTCTTCGTGGCCAGAAACTCAAAGACTACCAGATAAATGCCCTCAAAGATCATTTTCATGAATACTGCATAGAGTTTGATGAAAACAAGAAACTAAACTTTAAAGAGATTTTTGGAAACTCAAACCCGGTAATTATAGAAATAGGCTTTGGAATGGGGTACACAACAGAGCAGATAGCCCTTGAGCACCCTGAAGTAAACTACCTGGGAATAGAAGTATTTCTCTACGGGTTTTCAAAACTACTCTCTCATGTAGCAGAGAAAAATATTCAGAACCTGCGCCTCATGCGTTTTGACGCCAAAGAGGTGCTCACAGACATGGTTGAAGAAGAGTCAGTTGACGGCTTTCATATCTTCTTTCCAGACCCATGGCCAAAGAAAAGGCACCACAAAAAACGCCTTATTCAAGCAGATTTTGCTTCTCTACTCTGCTCAAAACTAAAAAAGAATGGTTACATTTACTGCGCTACTGACTGGCAGGAGTATGCGGACCAGATGCTTGAAGTCTTTTCTGCCACCGAAGGCCTCGAAAACCCCTATAACGGGTTTGCTGAACATGTTAAGTGGAGACCTGAAACTGGTTTTGAGAGAAAGGGCCTGGATGCCCAAAGAAATATAAGTGAGGTGTGGTTTGAGAAAGCTTAAGGGATGAGGCGCTGAAGCTTTTCAAGGATAAACAGTGCCTTATCCTTCAAACTTATAGCATTTGTCTTCATAGTCATAATATTCGGCTTTTTCGGATCAATTGTAACAGCACCGTTTGAGGTCTTAATCATATCTATCAGATGGTCTATTGAGATACTGGCAATTCTTGAGAACTCAACCAAAACATCTCCCCTCTTTTCCTTCATGTGATAAATATCCAGCTTACGGCAAACAATCCTAAGTTCACAAATATAGAGAAGATTTGCCACGTCTTCAGGCATTTTACCAAACCTGTCATTTAACTCAGAAGAAAGGCGCTCAAGCTGTTCAGTGGTTCTTGTGGTTGCTATCTTTTTGTAGATTTCAAACTTCATTGAAGGTTCACTTATGTAGGAATCCGGTATAAAGCCGCTGTAGTCAAGCTCGAGGAATACCTCTGTTTCCTGCTTCTCCTCTGTCTGCCTTATTCTGGCTATCTCTTCATCCAGTAGCCTTATGTACATATCAAGACCAACTGTGGACATGAAGCCACTCTGCTCTTTACCAAGCAGGTTCCCAGCTCCCCTTATCTCCATATCCTTCATGGCGACTTTAAAGCCGGAACCGAGCTCTGTGTTTTCACTGATTATCTTGAGCCTCTTGATGGACTGCTCGTTAAGCACATGGTCTGACGGATAGAAAAGGTAAGCAAAGGCCTCCTTATCAGACCTTCCCACGCGCCCCTTCAGCTGATAGAGCTGAGAGACTCCGTACCTGTCGGCACGGTCAATGATTATGGTGTTGACATTGGGAATATCTATTCCGTTTTCAATGATTGTCGTAGAAACAAGAACCTGTATGCCCTCATAGACAAAGCGCCTCATTGTGTCTTCAAGATCTTTCGGATCCATCTGGCCATGGGCTGTTTCAATTATAGCTTCAGGAACACGCCGTCTGAGCATGTCAGCAACTTCTTCAAGAGTCTCTATTCTGTTATGAAGGTAGAAAACCTGCCCATGGCGAGCAATCTCATTTCTAATAGCCTCTTCTACCTTATCCAAATCAAAATGCTCAACAAAAGTTTTTATAGGCTTTCTGACAATCGGCGGAGTTGTGAGTAAACTCATGTCCCTTATCTTTAACAAAGACATGTAGAGGGTTCTTGGAATGGGAGTTGCAGAGAGAGACAGGCAGTCAATATTTGCCTTCAGTTCCTTGATTCTCTCCTTATCCTTAACTCCAAAACGCTGTTCTTCATCTATAACTAAAAGCCCCAAGTCTTTAAATACCACATCCTTCTGTAGAATTCTGTGAGTTCCAAAGAGGATATCTGTTCTGCCTTCAGAAAGGAGCTTTAGCTGTTTTGTTTGCTCTTTTTTAGGAATCATTCTGTTTAAAAGAGCACTCTGAACAGGGAAGGAGGAGCAGCGGTTACAGAAGTTTCTGAAATGCTGTTCTGAGAGGATGGTAGTAGGAGCCAGGAAAGCAACCTGTTTTCCGCTCATAATAGCCTTGAACGCAGCTCTGAAAGCTATCTCTGTCTTTCCATACCCTACATCTCCACAGATAAGACGATCCATGACCGCAGGGCTTTCCATATCGTCTTTAATATCCTGAATACATGCAATCTGATCTTCTGTTTCATCAAATTCAAATTCAGCTTCAAACCTCAGCTGCCAATCATTATCCCTAGAGAAAGGAAAACCCTTACTGTTCTGTCTTCTTGCATACAGCTCTACAAGATTCTGAGCCAGTTTTTCAGCACTCTTTCTAGCTTTTGCCTTCTTGTTTTCCCAAGAACCTGAGCCAAGGCGGTCAATTCTTGGGCTCTCCCCAGCGGAACCTATATAGCGCTGAACAAGGTTGGCCTGCTCAATAGGAACGTAGAGGTTTTCATCATCAGCAAATTTGATTTTTATGTAGTCGCGCTCTCTAACTCGGTCAATCTTCAGAAAAATTCCTATTCCGTAATTGACATGAACTACATAGTCTCCCTCATGAAGCTCTACAAAACTATCCAAAACAGAAGATTCTGAGTGTTGCAGAGTCTTGACAACCTGCTTCTTTCTTCCAAGAATCTCGTTTTCACAGATGACTATGAACTTCATGGAGGGGATTGAAAACCCACCCGAAATCTGCCCCACATGGAACTTCAAAGACGAAAAATCACTAAGCATCTGTGAAAGACGTGTCTTCTGAAGGTTATTTGAGACAATTATGTTTATATCCCACCTGTTTTCTTCCAGGCCCTTAAGCTCGTCTTTAAGGAAGGTAAAGTTTCCAAAATAGGATCTAGGTCCGTCTATCTCAAAGCGTAAAGGATTAGCAAACTGCCCGCTTATATCTGAAACCACAAGAGAGGACTGACAATCCTTATAAAAACTCTCAAAATCAAAGAGAATATCTGCCGGGTGCGGAGCGTTTTTGTCTTCCTGATAAGCCTTTCTGAAGAGTGCCTTGGCTTCCTTCTGAAGGCTCTCATATGAGGTTTCAAGCCTCTTATCCCCTACAAAAAAGTAATAATCTTTGTCGCTTAGGTATCCTTTTATGGCCCCGTTTTCCAAAGAAAACTCAGTGCCCGAATCAAATTTTTGAATCTCAACCTTATTAATTGGCTTGTTCATTCTTTGCGTAATAGGCTCAAAACGACAAATCTTTTCAACCTTATCCCAGTCCAGATATATTCTTACCGGGAACTCATCTCCATGAGGAAAAATATCTATAACCTCGCCGCGGATAGTAAATTCTCCCGGCATGGAAGTGCTCTCGCTCCTGTAATAATCGTTTTCACTCAGGCTTTCGGCTAATTCCATAGTCTCCAGCTTCTGATTGACCTCTATTACAACTTTTCCAGTTCTAATTGCTGAAAGAGGAGGAAGAGGAGAACTGATTGCCCTTAAATCAGTTATAATTATGCTTCTATCATTCCCCGAAATCTCCGAAAGAGCCCTGAGCTGAGCGTAGTCCTTCTTACTACCCTCCCAGCCACTGTACAAAAGCCTACCACTGGAAGGAAGAAAAACCACAGGAAGAGAAGAATTAATGTACTTGGCATTAGTGTAGAGCTGCTTTGAAACTTCTTCAGTTGGGCAGATTAAAAAGGTGTTCCCTTTGATCTTTTCTGCAAAAATTTGGGCGCAACAAAACAGCGGAAAACCTTCTAGGCCCTCTGCGTAAAGTCTTTGCCCGGGCCTTTTAGAAAACTCTTTAAAGGCCTCTGATTCTTTCAAAAACTGCAGCACTTGTTGCACGGCTATAATTTACAGGGTTAATAATCTTTTATCAAGGGCAGAAGAAAAAAATTAAATAGTGTCTAAGCTTTTTCGATTGTTGAAGTTACAAAAGCTCTAGACACTAAATACAGTAGTTTAATATAATGGACCAATCTACGGAGGGAAAATATGAAGTGTCCTGCCTGCGGTGCAGATAATGATAAGGTTCTTGAGACAAGAACAACAAATAATGGCAGCGCCATGAGAAGAAGACGTGAGTGTCTTGATTGTGGCTATAGATTCACCAGCTACGAGCGTGTTGAAGACAAGCCTATAACTGTTATCAAAAAGAACGGAAACCTCCAGGTCTTTGATTCAAGCAAGATACAGAGAAGCCTCAGAATCTGTACTGACAAGAGAAACATAACCCAGGAAACCCTCGATCAACTTATTAGCAACGTTGAAGAGCAGGTTAAGATTATTGCCGGCCCAAGGCACGAAATAACCTCTTCCCAGATTGGAGAAGAGATTCTTAGACAGCTTTCAACTATAGATGCAGTGGCCTACGTACGTTTTGCCTCAGTTTACAGGTCTTTTAACAACGTAAAGCAGTTTATTGCAGAAATAGAGAAGTTCCAGAACTGATCAGCTCTCAAAAGCATCAAACCACTTACCGGTCTGGCTGCGCTCTATACTCTGGTTCAGATGCTCAGGCCTGAGTATTTCATTTCCTGCATCCAGACAGAAGTTGTCACTCATTCCCGCTATATAGTCAAATATCAAGCGCTGCACTCCCCCATCATGCTCCATGTAGGAGTCGTACTTTTCCTTAATATAGTTATAAAAACCGGCAGCAAGCATGTTCCCTTCTTCTGCATAAGGGGCTGCATCTTTTCCATTCTTCTCAAAGAGCTGTGAAAGGTAGTCATAGATGAGGATAATAAGTCTTCTGAAGTACTTTTCATACCCATCCAGCATAGGGGAACGGTAAATGTAGCGGTAGTTAAACTCTTTCATCTCACAGACTGCTTCAAAGACTGGCTCAGAGAAACCTATGGCCTTCTCTTTAACTGAGTTATCAATCACATCTTCAACAAGGGTGTTGATTATCTCACCGTTTGTATTTCCAAGAACTTTTGCACACAGAGGAGGAAGCTGGTTTGGCTTGACTATTCCAAGCCTGCAAGCATCTTCAAAATCTCGCCCCATATAGGCTATCTGGTCGCTTAGGCGCACAACACAGCCTTCCCAAGTTGAGGGCATGATTCCCTTTTTGGTAGTTATCCTGCTAAAGTCCTTAACTGTAAAGTCCGGAGTGAGGGTTCTTAGAAAGCTCTCTCCGCAGTGGCTTACTATTCCATCCCTCACAGCATATGTGAGATTCAGCGGCGTTATGAAATCCGCAACTCTAAGGCTGTTTATCTCGTGTTCAAAGCCCGGCAAGCCCTTCTCTTTCTGTAGTCCGCTGATTATCTTCTCACCTATATGGCCAAAGGGAGTGTGACCTAAATCATGGCCCAGTCCTATGGCCCAGGCAATTTCATCGTTCAAATGAAGGGGGCGACATATGGCACTGGCAATAGAGGCTACGTGCAGAACGTGTTCAATTCGTGTACAAATATGGTCATTTGACGGGGCAAAGAAGACCTGAGTCTTGTGCTTCAGGCGCCTGAAAGGAGAACTGTGCAAAATGGCTGTAGAATCTCTGTAGTAAGGAGAGCGGACATCTTCACCAGATCTTTCTCTTACTCTAGAGGTCAGAATTTCATCACTAAGGCCGTTTTCAAATACCATAATATTCCACCTTTTTTCTGTCTGTGTTATTATATCATATTCTGAATTTGGAGGAAGTCTGAAGGACATGTCGGCTTACATCTTTTCAATTGTTCCAGTTATCCTTTATTTCACAAGCCTTATTCTGTGTTTTAAGTACGTTCTCTCAAAACGAGGACTGACTTGGATAACATCTTTAGTCCTGACAGTTGCCTTCATAGCCATGTCCATTCTCCTCATGCTTACTCTGGTTGTCCCTGGAGAAATAGAGGCCGTCTACAGCTTTGCTCTCTCCATAGCAGCAGTAAACACAGTCATCTCAGTCTTCTGGACTGCAACCCTCCTGCTCTTCAGATATATTCTCACCCCATCAGAAAGAGATGAGATGTACAGGCGCCAGAACCTGTATGAAATAATGATCAAGCTCAAGAAAAAGCACCCAGAAAAGGCTACTCTCAAAGAAGGTGAGATTAGAACTGAAGAGCTTGAACAGCCAGATGAAATAGAAGAAGATGATGAACTCTGAAAATCCCCTTATAATCCAAAGTGACAGAACTCTCCTCTTAGACGTTCACAACAAGGACGCGGAAAACTGCAGAAACCAGATTATCTCATTTGCAGAGTTAACTAAGGCTCCTGAGCACATTCACACCTATTACATTAGTGATATTTCTCTTTTCAATGCTTCTAGCTGTGGTTTTGACTCATCCTATGTACTTTCAACTCTTGAGAAATGGTCAAAGTACGACATTCCTTCTTCAGTAAGGGCCTATATTACAGATACAGCCTCTAGGTACGGTAAAATTGTTCTTACAGAGAACCCGACAGACCCAAATCTACTGCGTCTTGAGGTAAAAGATCCTCAGATTTATGAAGTACTCAGAGAAACCAAGGTTCTCAAGAAACTCATACACGATTCAGATGAAAAGCACTGCTTCAACGTAAAAAGGTACGACAGAGGAAATGTAAAAATAGCTTTAATAAAAACCGGCTACCCTGCAGATGACAGAATTCCTCTAGTTAAATCTGAGCCAGTGCCTATTAAGTTAAATTCAGAGCTAAGAGCTTATCAGGAAAACGCTGCCTCCTCCGTCCTTGGAGATATGGGAAAAGGCACCGGTTACGGGGTCATAGTCATGCCTTGCGGTAGTGGAAAGACAGTTGTGGGTCTAAAAATCATGGAGGAGCTCTCAACAAGAACACTGATTCTCTGCCCTAACATAATCTCCGCCAGGCAGTGGATACGGGAGATAACAAGCAAAACAGATGTGGAGCCCTCCCTGATTGGTGAGTTTTCTGGAGAGAAGAAGGAAATAAAACCTATTACTGTCTGCACCTATCAAGTTCTGACAGTTAGAAGTGGAAACGAAGACGAATTTGTAAACATGAAGACCATAACAGAAGGCAAGTGGGGCCTGGTTATCTATGATGAGGTTCATATGCTCCCTGCCCCTGTTTTCAGAGTCTCTGCAGAGATGCAGGCCATCTACAGAATTGGCTTAACTGCAACCCTCATAAGAGAAGACGGCCTTGAATCAGATGTTTTCTCACTTGTAGGTCCTAAACGCTTTGATATCCCTTGGACAGATTTACAGGAGCAAGGCTGGATAGCCAAGGCATATTGTGTAGAAATAAAAGTCCCACTACCTCATGAGACACTTCTACCCTATGCAGTAGCCACAAAGAGAGAAAAGAATAAGATTGCCTGTATGAATCTCTCAAAACTGGATGTTGTTGAAACTCTTCTGATAAGACACAAGGGTGAGAAGATTCTGATAATTGCTCAGTACTTAGACCAGATAAAAATGCTTAAAGCAAGGTTTGACTATCCAGTAATTACTGGAAGTACTCCGAATTTGGAAAGAGATAAGCTGTACCAGAGTTTCAGAGACCAGGAGATTCAAACTCTGATTGTTTCAAAGGTTGCCAACTACGCAATTGATTTACCGGACGCATCTGTAGCCATTGAGCTCTCTGGCACCTTTGGATCCAGACAGGAAGAAGCTCAAAGACTTGGAAGACTCCTAAGACCAAAGAAGAACCCCTGCTTCTTCTACTCCGTAGTTTCTAAGATGACAGTTGAAGAAGAATACTCGGAAAACCGCCGAAAGTTCCTTGCTGAGCAAGGCTACACCTATAAGGTTCTTGAAATATGATCACACTTGAAAAAAACTATCAGGCCGTCTGTGCCCTCTCTTCTCTTTTGGGCCCTGCTCCAGTTTCAAGTTTTACTTCCTTTTTTAATGCAGACTGCAAAGACTCTGTTTTACTCATACTTGAAAAACTACTGAGCCTAGGTGTTCTTACAAAACAGGGAGAACTAATCTATCCACCAAAAGAAAAACAAGATGCATCTACGCTTTTTAGACTTGAAGAAAAAACTGAAGTACATGAAGAGACAGTTGATAGAGAGCACATAAGGGCTGTAGAGAATCTGGTAATCAGTAAATCTGTCTCTCTAAAGGCACATGACCTTCTTCATCTGGCAAACTCAGAAAAAATACAAGCAGCTCTTCCTTCATTCTCCTTAGACCTCTTTCTTTTAATTAGGGACTTATTAAAAAACGCAAATATTTTTATTGAAACAAACAAGAGTATTTTCATTAACAAGGAAGCTGAGAAAGAAATCCTTTCTTTGGACAGACTAAGCCTCATAGGCTTAATCATGACCAGCATATTTAATGAATCATTTTCATCCTTCACCGGTGACATAGTAGGCTTCTTCAGTAAGTATTCAACAGATGAAGAAGGCTTAAATAGAATAGTAAAGCTTTTTCTGATAAAGAATAGCCACGCAGCAAGAGTAGAAGATGTTATTGATGGCTTACTAGACATGAAAGTACTGGTTCGCTCTGATAATAACCTATATAACCTAAACCTTTCCTACCTGGAGGAAGAGAAGGAAGGCTCTGTTCTCTGTGACTCAGACTTCTCTGTGCATATAACTGGAAGCCCGGATTTAAAGAGCAGACTACATGTTTTTTGCACCCTGAAAATTTGTGACAGAGTTACTGAATACACTTTTGATAAAGCCTCTTTTTTCAGGGGCCTTGATGAAGGTTTAACAACAAAAGAAATGCTCAAAGCTCTTGGGAAATCTGATTTTTCAGAGATTACCAAAAGCTGGGAAGAAGAATACAACAGGATCAGAATCTACAGAGGAACTGTTATTAGTTGCACAGATGACATTGCTCTGATTATCACGGGCGTTCCTGAGATTAGCTCTTTTATTATCAGTAAGATTTCTGAAAACGTTTTCCTCATGTCAGATGAAAACTACAACAAGTGGTCCACCAGGCTCTCTTCCATCCTGAATATGGAAAATCTTCCTAAAATTACTGCAGAAGAAACTATGAGCCCTAGCCTCCCCATGGTAGATAAGGTTACTGTAAAGAAAAACATAACAGATAGTATAACTAACAACCACCAAGAAGTTGTTTTAAGGCTCGCTGAAGATCAGAAAAGCCTGCAAAATGCTCTTAAAGGAGTTCCTGGCCAGAGCCAAAGCGGCATGGACTACAGAGGAAAACTAACTCTACTTAATGATGCTGTAAAGAGAGCTTCCACTTCTCTACTACTGATGGAACTACTGGAAGACAAAACTGTAGTTGCAAAACCAATTGGAATGAGACGAGCAAACGGCCAAGACCACCTGCTCTTTAAAAACATATTTACGGGAGAAGAAGAACTGATTAAGGTTGGAGCCATCTACTCTGTCAAGCTTGTAGAGCTTCAAGCTCTTCACTAACCAGCATCCACTTTTCATCCACTTCTGCCTTCTCCCTCTCAGTCTCTTCAAGACTCTTAAGCAGAGCGTTTATCTTAACCGTATCTGAGTAGTTTTCACTGCGGTTCATCTTCTCTTTTATCTGACTAATCTTCTCATCCAGAGATGAGGACTGTTCAAGAAGAGCTTCAGCTTGCCTACTAAGTAAACTCTTTCTGTTTCTGATTTTATTAGCCGTAGCCCGGTCCATGACAGAGGTCTTTACTTCTTGTTTCTTCTCCTCAACCGGAGCTTTTTCCTCAGCTGATGCCTGCGAGAGTTTGTACTCAAAATAAGAATAGTCACCCTCTATCATCTGTGGCCCGTCTTTACTCAGATAAAGGATTCTGTCAGCTAGTGAGCGGATGAAGTAAGCATCATGGCTGACAAAGATTATTGTTCCGTTGTACTCCTTAAGAGCGTTTAGAAGCATATCTTTTGCGTTCAGATCCAGATGGTTTGTTGGCTCATCCAAAATAAGAAGAGCTGTGGGCTTTAAAAGAATCTTCAGTAGAGACAATCTGCTTCTCTCACCACCTGAGAGAACTGAGGTCTTTTTGTAAATATCATCCCCTGAGAAGAGGAAAGAACCAAGAGAGTTACGGATTCTAGCCTCAGTTCCAAAAGAAGAAACCTGATCAAAGACTGAGAGAGAAAGGTCTAAAGAATCTGCTGTATCCTGAGAATAGTAACCGCACTCAATCCCAGGCCCTAGTCTGCACACGCCTGAGTAGGAAGGGTCCACTCCTGCAATTATCTTTAAAAGAGTAGACTTGCCTATTCCGTTCTGTCCGGTTACGGCCACCTTCTGGCCCTTGCGGACCACCATTGAAAAATTATCATAGATGACCTGACCTGGGTACTCTTTGTGAAGGTTTTCAATAACCACTACATCGTTCGGACTATGGGGACTTTCCGGAAATGAAAAATGAAGAGTTTTCAGGTGAGATGGAAATGAAACCTCCTGAATCTTCTCAAGCTGTTTAATCCTACTTTGAACCTGCTTGGCCTTGGTGGCCTTGTACCTAAAACGCTCCACAAAGCGCTCAGTTTTCTCTATCTCACTCTCCTGTTTTTTAGCCTGAGCCTCTAGGTACTCAAGCTCTTGCCGTCTTAACCTCTCGTAGGTAGTGTAGTTTCCACTGTAACGGTTTAGGTTTCCCTGAAAAAGCTCATAGACCTCATTTACAGTTGAATCCAGAAAATCCCTATCATGACAGACAAGTAACAGCGAACCTTCAAAACGGCTGATAAAGCTCTTGAGGTACGTTCTAGCCTCAATATCCAGGTAGTTTGTCGGCTCGTCCAGTAGCAGCAAATCCGGGTCTTCACAGAGAACCCTTGCCAGTGAAATTCTCATCTGGTAGCCACCTGAGAACTCACTGCAGCTTCTTTTTAGGTCGCTTTCCTTAAGCCCAAGGCCCTTTGCTACTGAGTAGATAATAGCTTCCCGCCTGAAATAGACGCTGTTCAGCAGCTCCTCGTGTATCTGAGAAAGCTCTGATAAAAGAGAGCTGTCGCTACTTTCCTTAAGCGCCTCTTCTATCTGGCCCTGCCTGTCAATCATGGCCTGAAAACGCGAAAAACCACCTTCTATCTCTTCGTATACACTATGGTCCTTGAGGACAATGTCACTCTGCGGCAAATAGGAAACCCTCATGCCTCTTGTTTTAGTGAAACTTCCACTGTCAGCCTTAACCAAACCAGCCATTATTTTCATAAGCGTAGTCTTTCCTTCTCCGTTTCCACCACAGAGGGCAGAACGGGCCCCCTCTCCTAATGTAAAGGAGACACTATCAAGGAGCACTCTCTCCCCAAAGGAAAGACTTATGTTGTTTGCCTGGAAAATAGCCATAATATACCTTTTGTTGAAAATATAGTATTTTTAGACTATGATTTGCAACAAAGGGGAGACAAACGGCATATGCTAGGCCTACTTCTTGAGGGTTCTTCAATCTCTGATATTCAGAAAACATACTTAGAGTATTCAGATTATGCAGGTATAGTAGAAATTCAGTCATCAGTTACAGATTTGAACAACCCTGAAGAGCTTATCTCTTTTGCCTCTTCTCTAAGAATTCCTGCAGTTTTAGTCGTTTCAAAGAAACACGAAGACTCTTCTTCCTATGAAAAGCTCTGCTCCTTAATTGAAAAAGCTTGCTTCTCCTATGTCCGTTCTGCAAACTCACACCTTTGCACAAAGCTATCTAAAACCTTTACAGACAAAGATATACAGATAATAAGAGACGTGCCCAAAGAGCAGACAGAGGTTCCTCAGAACCTCTATAAGGCTCTGAAAAAGGCCTCAGAAAACTCATGTGTTCCGCACATAGAGTTGGACATTGACTCCGAGGAGTCGCTGATTAATTATTATTCTTACCTTAAGCATATTTCTGCCTTCGGGAAAAAAGTTATCTCATACACAGGAACATTCTCAAACAGTGCAGCCATCCTGTACAGGAAGGCAGATTCCATGTACCTAAGCTGTGGCGGTCAGGCGCTCAAGACTCTTAAAACCGTTTACCATGCGGACAGGATAGACGCCTCCACTGTAGTGTACGCAGCCGTTGGAAATCCGGAGAACAGCGGTCTGGCGGCAATCATAAATCCGGGCTTTGAACCGGTTGGCATGAATGCTGTTTTTATTCCATTCAGGACAGAGACGCTTAAAGCTTTCTTTATGATTGCTTCTCTCCTGCAGATAAACGGTTTCTCAATAACTAAGCCATTTAACAGAGAGATAATTCCTTACCTTGGAAAGATTTCCAGAGAAGTAACCAAGACAGGTACTGCCAACCTGGCCGTGTGGGAAAACAGGTATTTAAAGGGCATGAACACCGACTACTACGGGATTCTGAACATTCTTGAGAAGTACCTGGACTCAGGAGAGATTAAAAATGCCGTTGTCTTTGGCTGTGGGGCTGCCGGGCACTCTGCTGTTTGGGCTCTCAGGTACCGCCATGTAAATGTAACTATCCTTAACAGGACTACTGATAAGGCAAGAAAGCTAGCTGCAGAGACCATGAGCAGTTGGGACAGTCTGGAAAACGCTGCCAAATACACAGGATTGGCGGACTTGGTTATTCAGGCCACCTCTTCCACAGATGACTTTGCTCCGGACTTCAAATTTACCGGCAAAGAGCTTGTCTGTGACCTGGTTTATAACTCTGCCACTTCTGCCTTTATGACTGGAGCCGAAAAAGCCGGCTGTAGAATAATCAGTGGAAAAGCCTGTCTAATAAGCCAAGGCAAACTTCAGTTTGAAAAGCTCACTGGTTTCTACTATCCGGATTGAGTCTGTCTTGTAACTTTTTTCTTATTCTGCCATAATTATTTCACCGTTTCGGCCTTCTTTGAAGGAAGAGCGGAATCTCCCCTTCTACGGAAGAGAGAAATAGTATCGGAGGCGGATATATCCGTCAAATGTAAGGAGTCATGAAAATGGCAGTAGTAACAATGAAGAGTCTGCTCGAGGCAGGCGTTCATTTCGGTCATCAGACCAAGCGTTGGAATCCGAAGATGAAACCATACATCTTCTCAGAGAGAAACGGAATCCATATCATCGATCTTTCCAAGACAACAGCATGTATTGTCGAGGCCTATGAAGCAGTCAGAGCTCAGGTCAAGCAGGGAAAGTCAGTCCTGTTCGTAGGAACAAAGAAGCAGGCTCAGCAGGCTATTGAAACAGAAGCCAAGAGATGCGGTATGCCTTATGTCAACAACCGTTGGCTCGGCGGTATGCTCACAAACTTTGCAACAATCAAGAAGTCAATTGCCACACTCAAGAAGATTGACAAGATGGCTGTAGACGGAACATTTGATTCACTGACAAAGAAAGAAGTTGCCCTTTACACAAAGCAGAAGGCAAAGCTCGAGAAGAACCTCGGCGGTATTAAGGATATGACAGAGCTTCCTGGAATTCTTTTCATTATTGATACAAGAAAGGAAGCCCTTGCTATTGCAGAAGCAAAGAGATGCGGAATCCCTGTAGTTGCAGTCGTAGACACAAACTGTGATCCTACAGATATTACTTATCCTATCCCTGGCAATGATGATGCTATCAGAGCCATCTCTCTCTTTGTTGAGATTATTGCAAATGCTGTTATTGATGCTGATAACGAAGTAGGAATCCAGATTATTGAATCTCTTCCTGAAAACGAAGAAGCTCTTGCAGCTGTTACTGAAGAGTCTGTAGAAGAAATGCAGGCAAGAGACGAGGAGTAATTTATGGAAATTACAATGGAAATGGTAAAGAAGCTCCGTGAAGAGACTCATGCAGGTATCATGGACTGCAAGAAGGCTCTCGCTCAGAGCAACGGAGATTTTGCGGGCGCTGCAAAGTATCTCAAGGAAGTTGGTCTTGCTGCTGTTGAGAAGCGTGCAGACCGTGCCACAGAAGAAGGTAGAATTACATTTGCTATCGGCGAGAAGATGGCAGTTATTGTAAATATTACATGTGAAACAGACTTTGTTGCACGTAACGCAGAGTTCAAGAAGCTCGGTGAGGACGTTTGTGCTCTCGGACTTAAGAACGGAGATAGAGAAGCAACAACAGAGATGGAAGACCTTGTTAAGGGTCTTATTGCAACCATCCACGAGAACATGTGTATCAAGAAGTATGCTGCTGTAGACATTCCTGCAAACGGATATGTCAGCGGTTACAGCCATGCTGATGGAAACATTGGTGTTCTGGTTTCTTTCGAAGCCTCAGATAAGAAGGTCTTCGAGTCAGAAGCTTTCAAGACACTTGCTTTCAACACAGCCATGCACGTTTGTGCTGCCGACCCACTCTATCTTGATGCACAGTCCGTTCCAAAAGCATATGAAGAAGAACAGCTTTCCATCTTCAAGGTTCAGGTTGCCAACATGGGTAAGCCTGAGAAGGTTCTTGAAGGTATTGTCAGAGGTAAGCTCAACAAGCACTATGCTGAAATCTGTCTCATGAACCAGGTTTGCCAGGTTTACAATGATGATGGTCTTACAATTGCTCAGATTATTGCTAAGTTCAATAAAGAGAATTCAGCAGATGTTAAGATTACAGGTTTCCAGCGCATGCGCGCAGGTGCCTGATTTCAGCACCAGAATAAAGCTGTCGCATTTTTGTGGCAGCTTTTTATATTTCAGGAGAGTAAACCATGCTGCAGACACTGACTAACTGCGAAGAAAAGATGAAAAAGAGCGTAAATGCCCTTACAAATGACTTCATGGCATTGAGAACTGGAAGAGCTTCTGCTGCTCTTTTTGACAAGGTCAAAGTTGATTACTACGGTCAGGAAACTCCGCTGAATCAGGTTGCTTCAGTTTCAGTCCCTGAGGCTAGACTTGTAGTCATTCAGCCATGGGACAAGAGCCTTCTTTCTGCTATTGAAAAGGCTATTCAGAAGAGTGACCTTGGTCTTAACCCTTCAAACGACGGAAAACTTCTGAGAATTAACTTCCCTCCTCTTACAGGAGACAGAAGAAAAGAGCTTGCAAAGCAGGCCAAGAACACTGCTGAGGCTTCAAGAGTAGCTATCCGTAATATCAGACGTGATGGTATGGATGAGATCAAGAAACTCCAGAAGAACGGAGAAATCTCGGAAGACGAGCAGTCACAGGCAGAAAGTGATCTTCAGAAACTGACAGACAACTATATTAGTCAGATAAATAAGATTGCTGACGACAAAGAAAAGGAAATTCTGGAAGTCTGATGCATATAGGTCTGATTATGGACGGCAATGGCAGATGGGCCGCTAAGCGCTCACTGCCCCGCGCCGCCGGTCATCTTGAGGGCCTTAAGGCCTGTAAAAGAGTTGTAAAATATGCCTCTGAGATAGGCATAAACTACCTCACCCTTTATGTTTTTTCCACAGAAAACTGGAAGCGCCCCGACCAGGAAGTTGGCTATTTGATGAATCTTTTGGCCAAGAAGCTTCCTGGCGAAATGGATTTTTATATTCAGAACAATATCCGAATCCGGTTCCGTGGAGACATTTCTGCCCTTCCGGAAGATGCAAAAAAGGGCATTCAGTACACACTGGATAAAACTGCAGACTGTACAGGTACAACTGTTGTTCTTTGCATAAACTACGGTGGCCAGGATGAAATATCCCGTGCAGCCACCCGTTGTGCTTTGGAAAAACCAAATTCAAAAATAACAGTTGAAGATATTAATAATCATCTGGATAATCCAGACATCCCTGCTCCTGATATGATAGCCAGAAGCGCTGGAGAGTTCAGACTGAGTAACTTTATGCTTTGGGACAGTGCCTACGCTGAGTTTATGTCTCTTGAAGCGCTCTGGCCGGACTGGGATAAAAAAGAAATAGATATGATAATAGAAGAACTGGGTAAAAGAACAAGGAAATTCGGAGGGCTGGCAAATGTTCAAAAGTAATCTTGCAGCAAGAATTTTTACCTGCGTTGTCGGAATTCCTGTACTGTTTGCTCTGATCTTCCTTCTTCCCCAGTACAACTACATTGGACTGAGCATTCTCATCTTTGTTCTCTCTCTTTTTGGAACTATAGAGATGAGTAAGCTTTTATTTAAAAAAACAGTTGTTGCTTCTTACATAGTTTGGATTCTACCTGTTATTGAGTACTTTAAGAGTGGAATTACTGATTATGTTTTTTTAAGCCTAATATGTTTCCTTCTTTTCATTCAAGTTGGGTTCGGCGAGAAAGATGATTTTAAATCTTCTCTCTCAGACGGTGCAAAGTATGTTCTTTTAACAGTTTACCCTTCTTATTTTCTCAGTTTTGTCGTAAGGCTGTTAAAGCTTGAGAACATTTCTCCATGCGCTATTGTTCTCTTTCTGGCCCTTGTTTTTGCAAATGACATTTTTGCTTACGTCTTCGGCATGCTTTTCGGCAAGTACACCTCTCATCCGTTTAAAGCCAGTCCTAAAAAGAGTCTTGCCGGCTTTCTGGGTGGTTTTCTTTCTACCATAGCACTCAGCTTTCTGTATTGCACTCTCCTATCAGACAAAGTCTCAAATCCGACAGTGGCAGATATGCTTGTATTAGGTATGGGAATGAGTGTTTTTGCAAATATGGGAGACTTGGTTGAAAGTGTCTTTAAAAGAAGCGCAGGAGTAAAGGACTCGGGAGCTGTAATTCCCGGTCGTGGAGGAATTCTTGACTGTATAGATTCAATTATCTTCTCAGCTCCCTTCTTCTACATAATGTATTCAGGTTTTGCCCTATGACAGAAGTAATAATCTTAGGTCTTACAGGAAGTATAGGACAGACTGCAGTTCGTGGTTGCAAGACATTCAGAGATCAGATTCATATCTGTGGAGCCTCTGCCCACTCACGTATAGGGCAGGCCCTTACGGTTTGCATTGAGAACGGGATTAAAAACCTTTGCATAACCAGTGACGAACCTTGTCCGGAGACGGACCAGGTAAGGATCTGGAGAGATTTAAAAGAGATGCTTCTCTCTCTCGAGGCTGATGTGGTTCTTAACGGAATTAGCGGTTCAGCAGGACTTAAGGCCTCAATCTCTGTAATAGAGACCTCCCCAGTTCTTGCTTTAGCAAATAAAGAGTCTGTTGTTATGGGTGGGTGGCTTCTATTTGAAGAAGCTAAGAAGCACGGTTGTAAGATTATACCTGTAGACAGCGAGCACTCAGCTATAGATGAGCTTATTATGACTGAGGGGCGAGAGAATGTAAGCTCTCTAGTCATCACTGCCAGTGGCGGTCCGTTTAGAAACATGGACCAGAAAGACCTTGAAGAGATAACTCCCGAGCAGGCTGTTAAGCACCCTACTTGGAGCATGGGACCTAAAATTTCCATAGACTCCTCTACTCTTGCCAATAAGGCTCTTGAAGTAATTGAAGCTCATTTTCTATTTAATTTTCCCTCTGATAAGATTGAGGTTGTTATCCACCCTCAGAGTATAGTTCACTCCATGGTTCGGAGCACAAGTGGCCAGGTTTATGCTCAGATGAGCCCTCCAGACATGGGTTTCCCAATAATGAGGGCACTGCTTCAATACTCATTCCCTCATGAAGCTGGAGCAGCTTTAGATTTTACAAAACTGGATCTCACCTTCTCTTCTCCGGACTTTAAACGCTTTCCATTTCTTACAGACGCGTATGAATGTGTAAGACTTGAAGGAATGTATCCAACTGTCTTTAATACTGCAAACGAGATAGCAGTAGCTGCCTTTATCAATCATAAGATTAAATTCACACAGATCAGGTCTGTTGTCAGAGATGTTCTTGATCTTGACTGGTCTGAAAAAATTAAGAGCTTTGACCACATTTATGAAGTTCAGGCTAAGGTCCAAAGACAGGTAAAGCTGTGAAGATATTCTCTCTTTCATGGATCTTGCCGTTTATAATAGGAATTCTTTCTCTGGATATAATTATTATTGTTCACGAGATGGGTCACTTTATAGCTGCAAGAGCCTGTGGAATAAGAGTTGAAAGCCTGACCTTTGGAATAGGACCAAAACTCTTTTCATTTAACATAGGAACTACAAGTATAACCATGCGCCTAATCCCTTTTGGGGGAGCAACAGTCATGGCTGGTCAGGATGACCTGAAATATGCAATCAAGCAGAAGAAAACCACGCTGGATAATTGTGAGGAAGGCTCTTTATACGGAGTAAACCCACTTAAACGAATAATTACTTACCTGTCCGGGCCACTGATGAACATTCTTTTTGCCCTGTTCTGCTTCACTGTTTTACTTCTCATGCCAGTCTTACAGCGCTACTACACTCCAAAAATCGGGCTTACATCAGACTACAGTGATTACTATGGAGTAACCGAATGTGCTGCCTCCAAAGCAGGTCTTCAGTCTGGAGATACCGTGTACTCAATAAATGGAATTGAGGTGTTTGAGTATAACGATATTCAGAATCTGCTTACCGAGCACTCACATGACACTGAGGTTATTTTTGAAACAGACAGAGGAACCTTTACTGTTGTTCCTGAAAACGGTCTTTTTGGAATTATTCCATACGAAATAGACTACAAACCTATTAAGGGAGCCTCACTTAAAGATGCTATCAGGCTTTCCTTTAAGGAGTGCATTACAAATATCAGATACTTCACGGACTCAGTAGTCTCAGTTCTTCATGGAGAGTCTAGAGTCAGAGATACCCTAAGCGGCACCATTGAAGCCTCTGAGCAGATAGGTGTCATATCTCAAAACGCTTTTAAAGCAGATTTTAATGCAGGGCTTAGAATAGTTATCTACCTGGTTGGAACCATAAGTGTCTCTTTAGGAGTTGCAAATATGCTTCCAATTACTGCTCTAGACGGAGGGCTTATACTTATAAGTCTTCTTGAGTTAGTCACACGTAGAACCTTCTCCCCGAAAGTGTATGTAACTCTTCAGGTACTAGGTCTACTGACAGTTTTTATTATTATCCCGCTCCTTAGGCGCTACGGTTAAAATCAGAAATCTGTTGTTCGGATTTTTTCAATCTCATTAAAACTTACATAATTAGAGCGGAAGAGAAGATTGAAAGCTCCGGTACTACCGTTTCTCTGCTTGGCAATAATAATCTTGATAGTCCTTATATCTTTCTTTTTGTTAGACTCAGAACCACTTGAGTGGTCCTCTTCTTCCCCTATATCCGGATCATCTTCCTCGTACTGAGCAATCTTGTTGTTTTCATCCAGACGTTTAGAAGCATCATCAAGAAGAATAACCACGTCTGCGTCCTGCTCAATTGCACCGGACTCTCTGAGGTCTGAAAGCATAGGAGCCCTGTCCTTGGCAGCATCTCTGTTAACCTGGGAAAGACAAACAATAGGGACCTTAAGCTCTCTGGCTAGTCCCTTAAGGCTTCTGGAAACTTCAGCCATAAGTTCAAATCTCTTCTTGGAAGAGTCCCCATCCGGTTCAATAAGGCCAATGTAGTCTATGAAGATAATCTGAACCCCTTCTTTACGAACCATTCTCCTACTCTGAGCCTTGATTTCAGCAAGGCTGATGTTTGGAGTGTCCTGGATAAGAAAGTACTTTGAGTTGTCATACATTCTATCCGCTGTATTAAGAATGGACTCCTTCATGGCCTCTGTAATCTGACCACTGGACATGGCTGTAGCATCTACCATGGCCTCTCTGGCTATCAGTCTCTCCATAAGGGTCTGTCCGGCCATTTCAAGGGAGAAGAAACCAACCTTAATTGGGTTTGACCTGTTAAATGCCATATTGTCCGCAATGGAAAGAGCCAAAGCAGTCTTACCAACAGAAGGACGGGCACCGATTATGATTAAATCTGTGTTCTTAAATCCACCACCAAGTTTGTAATCAAGCTGCTTAAAACCAGTGGAAAGGCCAACATGACCCTGACTAGGTCTAATATCTACAACCTGATGAATGGCTTCATTCAGTACATCTCCGGATTCCTTGTAGGCTCCCCAGTCAGTATTTGTACTGAGCTCTGAGATTTTAGAATCCAGTCTATCAATGGCAAAATGAACGTCTTGAGTTTCATCAAAAACACTCTCTCCAATCTCTACGGAGAGGTTTAACAGCTGACGCTTTACTGATAGATTCCTGATTACAGAAGCATAGTAGCTGGCGTTTTCGTAGACAGGAACCTCTGAGGTAAGTTTAGAAATATAGGCAATCCCGCCGCAGTCCTCAACCATGCCCTTCTCTGCAATATATTTCGGAAGTGAAATAATATCTATTGTTGTGCCAGGCAGATCTTTTCTCATGCCAAGAAAAGCTTCCCAGATTTTCTGGTTAGCTCTCTGATAGAAATCAGAAGAAGTAACCATAGACTCAACATCATCAAGGACCTTGTTTTTCAAAAGGACAGAACCAAGAAGAGCACTTTCACAAGATAAATCATGTGGGGGTACTCTTGTAGCAGCAGATTTTGCCATTTTCTTACCTCTCAAGACAAATCAGCCCGCATTTAAGCGGGCCTGATTCTTAGTTTGAAGAAAAACCTGATTAGTTCTCAGCCTTCTCTTCTTCTGCAGCAGGAGCAGCTTCAGCAGCTTCTTTGGCTGCCTTCTCAGCAGCTTCTTTGGCTGCCTTCTCAGCGGCCTTTTCTGCAGCCTTAACATCAGCTTCACTCTCAACAATAAGAGTAATAACTGAAGATTCGTTTTCATAGAGGTGAACTCTTGCAGTGTAGTTACCTGTCATCTTGATTGTGTGAGTAGCAACTTCAATTCTCTTTCTCTCAATCTCAAATCCAAGTTTTGCAAGTTCCTGCTGAACCATAGCAGATGTAACGGAACCGAAAAGCTTTCCAGACTCACCTGCAGCTACAACAATGTGAAGCTTAACTTCATCAAGTCTCTGCTTGAGATCAGCTGAAGCAGCACGCTTCTCAGCCTTTCTCTTTTCGATTGCGGCAGCTCTGCTCTTGAAAACAGCCAGATTATTCTTGTTGTAAAGTACCGCAGCACCAGTAGGAAGAAGATAGTTACGAGCGTAACCGTCTTTTACCACACAGACATCTCCCTCTTCTCCGAGGTTAGGTACGTCCTGATTCAGAATGATTTTCATTTGAATCCTCCTGTTTTTTGATACAGCACCAAGTGCTGTTTGTTAGCGTAGTTTTACCCAGTTTTCAAATATGCCTGTTGCCAGCAAACCTGTGATTACAAACATATTCAACCCTGGAATAATCATGGAAAAGGTTAGCCACAGCAATATTCTTCCTGGTGTAAAGCGCAAAGATCTCTTTCTTAAAATAGAGACCAGCACTGACACACCGTCAAACATGAAGTGCAGACCCAATCCAAAAGTCAGGTTCCAAAGTACTATAATCGGTATCTGTCCAACAAAGTCCAGATAGGGAACTATAATACTCAGTCCCAGGAGTGCCAGGAAAACCCATACGAACTTGTATGGCATCTTCATATTGGCAAACTCAAAATTCCATTTTTCATCACCTCTGTGCAAGATGCACTCAGAAATCAGAATTGGAATGCCCTGAAAGATAATAGCAACAGGAACACTTCCAAATTTGAGAACAGCTATGAAGATACTGCCCAAATCAATTGTAGCTTCTCCAGATAGACTCTGGGGAACAACTAGAGTGTAGGCAGCTCTCAGCGTCTCAATTGAAGCCTGAGCTTCTGGCAGACAGAGCCAGATGGAAAACGCAAGAGCTATAACCGTGGTAGGAATGCTACAGATAACGAGCTTTCTTAAAACAGAATCACTGAAATCCCTCAGTGCAGTCCACAAAGTACAGGCAATAGAAATGGTCAGTGGAAAAACCAGACTGAACAAACCAATAGTCAGATACTCAGTGGTGAAAAGCCCTCTACTACTTAAAAGATTAAGCCCTAAAACTCCTACCGAAGCAATAATATGAATGATTATTGCCTTTCCCTTGTCTCTAATTCCGTTAACAGAGAGCAGTACAGGGATGGGGAACAAAATCAGACCCATTGACAGCCTTGACAAAACAACGCTGGAAATGATCATCAGAAGTACAAATATGCCCCTGATAACTGCGCTCTGTGTACGGTTATCCATGGCAAATCTTATTTCCTGTCAAAAGGAAGGTAAGCAAGAACTCTAGCTCTCTTGATTTCCTGAGTAAGAGCTCTCTGATGCTTAGCACAGGTTCCTGTTATACGTGCAGGAAGAATTTTTCCACGCTCTGTAATACAGCGTCTGAGCTGCTCTGGGTTCTTGTAATCAGGTTCTGTCTTCTGTGCACAGAACTTGCAGATCTTCTTTTTGTAAGTCTGGCGCTTTGCACCACCCATCTTCTTATCTCTGAAAGATCCTTCTACCATTTTATCTTTGTCTTCAATCATTTTAAAAATCTCCAATTAATTATCAGAACGGAATATCACTATCATTGTCCTCAAATGCTTCAGGTCCAACCTGAGCTGAGGCAGGAGCTGCAGGAGCAGACTGCTGAGGAGCACGTGTGTTTCCGTAAGAACCCGGTTCAGAACCACTCTGAGCTCCGGGAGCCGAAAGAAGCTGAACATTGTTGGCCATGATTTCTACTCTGGAATGAGACTGACCATCCTGTTCCCATCTTGATTGCCTTAACTCTCCTTCAACGGAGACCTGGCGCCCCTTGGTAAGATAAGAACGAAGACTATCTGCACTTCTTCCCATAAGTACTACATCAAAGAAGTTGGCTTCATCAGACCAGCTGTCTCCTGTCTTCTTTCTCCTGTTTACTGCAATTGAAAAACGACAGACACTGGTACCACTCTGAGTTGAGCGGACTTCACAATCTCTTGTAAGTCTTCCGACAAGAACAACCACATTGATGTCAATAGCCATAAGTTTGCTCCTTTAATTATCCATCAGATTCAGTTCAGCCCTTGACGACGAACAGGAATTTGAGGATTTCTGCCTGAAGAAGCATTTCTGCACTCATCAGGTTGATTGTCTTTGGATCAGCAGAAAGTTCAAAATAGTAATAATGACCCTTATCCTGCTTCTTGATCTGATAGGCGAGATTCTTAACACCCATATCTTCCTTCTTGGTTACTTCAACCTTGGAAGATTCAAACTGTGATGAAACAAATTCCATCCCTTTTTCTGTCATTTCTTCGTTAGCATCAAAGATGACAGTGAACTCATAATTTCTCATGGTTCCTCCTTGCGGACTATTAATATGATCCACCAACGGTGGATAAAGAGGCAGTATCAAACATAGCATTTTGAAGAGCTGAAAGTCAATTGCATATAGCAAGTATTAATATATAAATACGTACTATTTTTAGAACCAAACTTTAGCACTCATCTGTCATAATCACTACTCCTGCACTTGACCGATTCAGATAAAATTCAGATAATAGGCGCTGTAATTACAAACTACTCCGTAAAACCGGAGAATAAGGAGTTCTGCAGTGCCTTGTGGAAGAAAAAGAAAGAAGCATAAGATTGCTACTCATAAAAGAAAGAAAAAGCTCAGAATGATGAGACACAAGAAAAAGTAATCTTGATTGCTGATGGCTGCAACGGAAAGTTGCAGCTTTTTATTTATTCTCAATCTTTATACAAGCCTGAGAGAAGAGCTCTCCTCTCTCAAATTCATCAGTAAAGAACTCATAGGCCATGGCTCCAGGAGAGAGAAGAATAACTTCCTGCTTTCCATCATTTGGAACAATTGTTTTAAAAGCGTCTGAAACGGCCTCTTCCATTTTTTCAAACGGACCACCGAAGGAGATAGAGGACTTCTCAAGAGCAGGGATAAGAACCTTTCTGGAAAAAGATCCGTCAAGAACGGAAACGCTTGCGCAACGAGAGAGCGGTTCAACCATTGAAGAGGCATCCAAGGTACGTCCAGTTCCACCGCAAATTATGTGAACAGGGAAAGAAGAGAATTGTGAGAAGGCAAATCCAACCGATTCCGGTATAGTTGCTGAACTATCGTTCACAGCTATAACTTCCCCATCCATCAGAACTATTTCACTCTGATTGGGCACACCCCTGAAGCTCTTTAAACCTGCAACTCTCTTAGCAAATGGTATGTTTAAGGCTGATAGAACAGCATAGGCATTTCTTAAAGATTCAGGTATTTCCTTGCTCATGCTGGAAGAAAAGCGCTCAATGGTAGAAATACTAGAAATCTTTCTTCCTGTTGCCACAGAGAGAGGCTTCTTCATTTCTTGTGGGCATATAAGTTTACTAGCTTTATCAGCGTAGACTTCTCTCTTACCATCCACTGTATCATCTGCATCCTGGTTACTGCTCGTAATAAGAAGAACATTTACTTGTGGGAAGCTGTCACCGAGGATAAACATGGCATCTCTGAGTTGGCGGGCGCTGAATTCACAGATCAGGTACTGAGGAATATCTCCCTTATTTAATAGAGCAAGCTCAGCATAGGCTGAACGTCCAAGGTTTCCACAGGTGTGTACTGTTTTACCAATAGATTTGAGGGTATGACTAATGGCGCTTGCAGCTGTTGTCTTACCTTTTAATCCGGTTATGAAAATGAGCTTGGTTTCTTTAATTTGTGGAGAGGAAAGAAGTTCTGAGAAGCTGCTTACTATTTTTTTGGCGTACTTAAGATACTCATTTGACATGTCTATGGCGGCGGTTTTTACAACCTTGTCTGCCCATTCAAAGTCTTCCTTTCTGTAACCGTCACTGATTACTTCAACGCCATGGGATCTTAGAAATTCGACTCCTTCTCCCAAAGATTTCAAATCTTTGAGGTCTGTGAGCCGAACATCACAACCCATTGAGGCATAATACAGGGCATTTTTCAAACCGCCTTCGCGCTGTTCGTAGCCTAAAATAAGTATCTTTTCTCTTCCCATTTAATCCTAAAACAAATTTAGGCTATTGTGGTAACAAGAAAATCAGCCAACCGGGCCGTTAAGATACTTTTTTGTGCCTACGCTCTTGCCTTCGGCACTGACCAGGCGCTTGCCATCTACCATAAGAGTGCCGTTTTCAACATACAGAGGCATGGCAAAGAAATGATCCGGCTTTACGTAGAATATTTCACCATCAGGATTCTTCAAACCTTCCGGTACAAGTGTTGTTCCGGCATCCAAATCATCAGCAAAGATAACTTCACAGGTTGAATGCTCTTCAGCGTTTGGATCCTGGGCAGCAAGGAGCATGCCACGGCTCTTTACGCCTCTGAAGTTAGCTGGTTTGAGGTTGCTTACAAGAACAATATGCTTGTGCAGGAGCTCATCTGCTGTGTAATAAGGAACAATTGAAGAGACAATAGTTCTGCTCTCGCTCTCTTTTGCATCCAGAGTCAGGATATAAAGGAAGTCTCCTTCTGGGTGCTTATTTACTTCAGTAATCTCACAGACCTTGAGAATAACCTTGTCTGCAAACTTTTCAGCTATGCTCTTATTCTCTTCAGAAGCCTTTGCAGCCTGGGCCTGGGCCTTTGCTGCTGCCTTCTTGTCAATATTTGTATTTTCCATCTTTTTTTCCTCTCTTTCTTCCTGAGATCCGCTGAAGCGCTTTCTCATTTCCTCAATTTCCTCATCTTGAAGCTTCTTAAACAGATAGTCAGTCTGCCCGACAGTTACTTCTCCTTCAAATGCCCCTGTCTCATTCCAGTTCTTTCCTTCATTTCCAAGATAGGAAAGAATACGCTTACCTGTCTCTGGCATGTAAGGCTGAATCAGAACTCCAAGATCACTGATAAGGTGAGCAAGAGTCCTGAGAACACGGATAGCAGCCTCAGGGTCAGTATTTCTGAGCTTCCATGGTTCGGACTCCTGGAAGAATTTATTACCGAGACCTGAGAGCTCGAAGACAGCGCGTAGCGCATCGCGCTCCTCTGAGCGCTCAAGAAGTTCAGTTATCTCAGCTTCTTTGGCCCTGAAAAGCTCAACCATCTGTCCATCTGCCTCGCCGGCGGGAAGTTTACCGTCGTAGTAGCGGGAAATAAACGTAAGAGCTCTGTTTACAAGATTTGAAAGGTTTCCTATGAGCTCGCCGTTAACTTTTTCCTGGAATTCCTTCCATGAGAAATTCACATCCGCCCTCTCAGGCCTGTTGTAGAACATGTAGAATCTCCAGACGTCTGCAGGGATTCCAGTGCTCTGAACGTCATTTCCGAATATTCCTATTCCTTTGCTCTTAGAGAACTTTCCGCCCTCGTAGTTAAGGTACTCTGTGGAGCTCATGTGGTGGAGCATGGTCCAGTTTTCACCTGTTGTGAGCTCTGTGATCGGGAAGATAACGGTGTGGAAAGGAATGTTGTCTTTTCCGATGAACTGGAAAAGCTCTGTATCTTCCGGGCTCTTCCACCAGCGCTCCCAATCCTCGGTGTAGTTTGCGGAAATGGAGATGTAACCGATGGGTGCATCAAACCAGACGTAGAACACCTTATCTTCATAGCCCTCTTTAGGGACTGGAATACCCCACTTGAGGTCTCTGGTTATGCACCTTTCCTTCAGACCATCACGGATCCAGCTCTTTGTGACCTGAACGGCGTTCTTTGCCCAGAAACCGTCAACACTGGCCTTTTCCATCCAGCTTTCAAGTAGCGGAAGAGCTTTGGGAAGGTCCAGATACAGGTGCTTTGTCTTTCTGATCTCCGGCTTTGAACCACAGACACCACATCTCGGATCAATAAGATCTGTTGGCTCAAGGAGGGTCTGGCAAGCATCACACTGGTCTCCTCTAGCGTCCGTGCTTCCGCAGTGTGGGCATGTGCCTTCTACAAAACGGTCTGCAAGAAAGCGCTTACAGGAAGGACAGTACAGCTGTTCTGTCTCTTTTTCAGTTATATAACCGGCTGCATTAACCTTATTGAATATGTCCTGGACAATCTCAGTCTGTTTTGGCGTTGAGGTTCTTCCAAAATAATCAAAGTCAATATTGAACCACTTGTATATGTCCCTGTGTATGGCATGATAGTGATCACAGAGTTCTCTGGGACTTACACCCTCTTTTGCTGCTCTGGTCTCCGTAGCAGTGCCGTATTCATCCGTGCCACAGACGTAAAGGGTCTCGTAGCCTCTAAGACGGCAGAAACGGGCAAAGACATCAGCCGAGAGAACCTGGGTAAGGTTTCCAAGGTGAGGAATATTGTTTACATAAGGAAGTGCACTGGTTATAAGTCTTTTTTTCATAGGGGTTATAATAATGACCCCATGCATTTTTTTCAACCGCAGTAAGTTTTTCAGACCAGTGTTTCAAGGTAATGCTCAGCTCCCAGAGAGAGGATTCTGGAAATATGTTCGTCATTAAGTGAATAATAGACGTTCTTACCATCCTTTCTGAAAGAAACAAGTCTGGCTATCCTGAGATACTTGAGGTGCTGACTGACAGCACTCTGGGAAACCCCGGCCACGCTAGAGATGGCCTGAACATTCATTTCCCCTTTTTCAAGACCATAGAGAATCTTCAACCTGGTCGGATCTCCGAATACTTTGAAAAATGTGGCTATGGAAGCAAGATCTTCTGAATTGAAATTTTCCGTATCTTTCATTTCTACCTCAGCTCAAGTATACAAAACACTTTAAAAATTATAAAGTAACCAAGTGTCCAGCAAAAAACAATTAAGCGGCGAAGATAAATTCAATGATTATTACGGCCTCATTTACGGTCAGAGATGGGAAAAGATAAAAACAGCTTTTCTTAAAGAGACGGAGCCTCAGAACCTTGAAGGACCTCTTATTCAACCATACTACATGGACAAGGCTTCAGTTCTGGCTGCCAGATGCCTCCCTGTCAGAGAGGGAGATACTGTTCTGGACATGTGTGCAGCCCCGGGCGGAAAAACCCTGGTTCTTGCCATGAAGCTTAACGGAACAGGTAAGCTTGTTTCCAATGACCGTTCTCAACCCAGGAGAGTCCGGCTATCAAATGTGATTAAGGACTGTCTGCCTGAAGCATTGAGGGCAAACATAACAATTACAGGCCATGACAGTGCCACTTGGTCCCTTTATGAGAAGGATGTCTATGACTCAATTCTTCTGGATGCTCCATGCTCCAGTGAACGCCATGTGCTCAATGATTCTCAGGCTCTTTCAATCTGGGGAACCGGCAGACCCAAGAGTCTTGCCATCAGACAGTTTGCCATGTTGTGCGCTGCTCTGGATGCAGTCAAGCCAGGTGGCTTTATTCTCTACAGCACATGCTCAATCAATCCAGGTGAGAATACAGCAGTCATAGAGAAACTTCTCAGGAAAAGACCTAACCGAGTTGAAGTCAGGGAGCCGAACTATGAAGAAATAAGTTTGTCAGGATGTCTTACAATTGAAAAGCTCCCATTTGGAAGTATAATTATGCCAGATACTTCAGATGGTGCAGGTCCATTATACTTCTGTCTTCTCAGGAGGCTTTCATGAAAAGAAGCAAGGTAGCCATTACTAAATGCCTAAGTTATTCTTCTGCCGAGATTTATAATGCCGTTAAGAAAGTTATGGACAACTCAGATGTACCGGATGTGATGGGTAAAAAGGTTCTTTTGAAACCGAATATTCTCTCTGATGCGCCAGCTGAAGATTGCATAACCACCCATCCGGAGATAGTTAGGAGCGCTATCAAACTCTTTTTTGAAAGAGGAGCTGAAGAAATATATGTGGGAGACTCTCCAGGCCTTCACAACTCTTCATTCTGTGGTAAAAACAGTGGAATCTATGATGTTTGTCTGGAAGAAGGAGCTATCTGGACTGATTTTTCAAAAGATCCGGTAACTACTCCGATAGTTGGGACAAATCAAAGCCTTCCTCTGGCTTCTATTTTAAAAGAAGATGTTATAGTAATCAGCCTAAGTAAGTTCAAAACGCACCAGCTCATGTATACAACCGGGGCTGTAAAAAACCTTTTTGGACTTGTCCCTGGCCTGAATAAGAGTTCTTGCCACATGTCTAACCCATCCAGAGAGTCTTTTTCCAGGTTAATTGTTGGTATTCATCAGACAGTAAAGCCTGCTTTTTGCATAATGGATGCTGTAATAGGTATGGAAGGACCAGGTCCAGCCAACGGAGACCCTAAGTTAGTCGGGCTAATTATGTCCTCTGACAATCTCTTTGCCATGGACAGTGTTCAGGCCACAATTATGGGCTACAAACCAACTGACATTCCAATCCTTATTGAGGCAAAAAAACAGCATTTATTGCCATCAGAGATAGATTTTCCCCTCTTAAATGCCAAAGATTTAGTAATTGAAAACTATAGAAGAATTGAGTTAAGAAGGAGGACTAACTTACTTACTTCCTTAATAGTTCCTTTCTTTACAAGGTCTTTTCATAAGAAAGAAAAGCATAGTGAACCAGCTCCTCAGTTTAACAAAGAAAAGTGCATTCACTGCGCCAGATGTATAAACATATGTCCAGCAAAAGCACTAACATTTAACGAAAACAAAGAAGTAGCAGCTGACTACAATAAATGCATTAGATGCTACTGCTGTCATGAAATGTGCCCAGCAGACGCAATTACCATAGGAAACCGAAAATGACAAAAATATACGCCTTAACAGCCCTATTTTCATTTCTTCCGATCAGTGAACTCAGAGGAGGAATTCCATACGCATTCTTCAATGGAATTCCCCTACTCCAGGCTTATCTTATTTGTGTCCTGATAAATACCTTAGTAGCACCTGTATTCTTCATTTTTCTGGAAACAATTCACAAACTTTTCTACAAAATTCCTTTATACAAGAGAATTTTTGACAAAACAGTTAACAAAGCCAGGCAAAAAGTTGGTCAAAAGATTGAAAAATACGGCATGGCAGGCCTTTTGGTCTTTGTGGCTATTCCTCTACCAATAACCGGTGCATGGACAGGCACGCTTGGAGCATGGATCCTCGGCTTAAATAAAAGAAAATCATTCCTGTTCATCCTTCTTGGAGTAATGATTTCAGGTCTTATAGTCTCAACTGTTGTGTATACAGGCTCAAGTTTAAGCACTATATTCACTAAAAGCATAACTGTATAATTGTAATATTATTGCTATACAACAACAATATAGTTCCTTTTAGTTCTAATATCAGAACAGAGGCATTTCATAGAAATCTACAATAATCACAGAAGAAATACTATTAAAATATATGAATATAAATAAGGTTTTATATATTTCTTATATAATTTTGATTTCAAAGCAAATAATAGTAATAGCATTCTTTGTTTAACTAATACAAAAAGATAATAGATAACTTATAATTATTGAATAAGAATAATTTAACATAAACATGTATTATACAATTATAATATTATTATAATAGTATAGTTATTATGTTAAATATGATTATTATATGCTTTTGATGGAAGTTTAATAGATATATTATATAAACTAAAATATTATGATCAAAGTAAATAATAATTCCAGTAATTCCGGTGTATATTCCGCCGAAGAAGCACCGGAGAGCAATCCGCAAATAACACAGCTTTCTTGTAACGCTGTCTGTATGCAGCCTTTCCGATTGTACAGGCGATATGCAATTTTCAAAAGATTTAAAACACGTAGATGCAAACAGTTCTTCCTGTTTGCATAGATGTGCATTGTGTATGACTCAGCTTGCTCTGTTAAAATATTCTGGGTGATGCTCAAATCACATAAGATTCATTCAGCTATCAAGATCCAGACTACTTGAGATAGAATTCATATTATATGTGCAGCAAACAATATCCTCCGCTTCAGACACTCCATATAAATATAATTGTAGATGTTTTAATTCAAAATAAACCAAAGTCTACAAACATTCATAGACACAGTATTAAAAATTCCAGGCATAAAGCGTAATCAACCATTGAACATTCTATTTAAATATATATTATATTACAGTCATATAGTATTAATATAATTCTATTAAATTTTAAATATATTTAATATTAGATTATATGGATTCTAAACAATTTTTATACGCTTTTATTTGGTTAAAATATAGTTTTAATATTATTTAATATAAATTTATATAATAGTTATATAATTTAAATATCTTTTCAACAAGTTATTATATGTGATTCAAAATCAAATTATAGGAACAGAATCATTTTTACATAACTCCAAACTGTTTTATAACTATTTCAATATAATTTTAAATTGCTATATAATAATATTTATATTGTAGTTATATGTTAACTATTGAGTTTTATTATAATTATTATATTTGTGCTCTATGAGTAGAATATGTCTTTTAAAGTATTTCACTAGATTTCAATATATTATCTATATAAGTTTAGAACAACATAACCATAAAATAATAATCCTGCTCAAATGAGCAGGATTCATCCTGTGACCTAGGATTAAAGAATAATATAACCATATAAAACATGTAAACACGAACGTGAATCATCTTTATATTGGTTTTATATGGATTGTATATTATTCCTTATGTTTTTTATAGAATTCTTTAAGAGCAAACCTGATTCCGGCTGCCCAACCTATTCCCATGTCAGCAAACATATCTTCAAGTTCCTTCTTGAATGAAGGAGCAATTGAAAATGTGGTTAGAATCATAGTTTCCTTCTTACTTCCTGTATCCTGACTGAACAATTGCTTGGCTTTAGACTCAGCAATCTGTTCTACAACAGTCTCTTCAGTGTTCTTTTTCAGTGCCATTTTTTAACTCCAGATCTCATCATCAATCTCTTTAAGCGCCTTAACAGTTTTATCTTTTAAGCCTCTATTCAGACTTTTAAATGTCTCTTTATATAATTGGGGAGCTTTTGACTGTTCCTGAGCCTTTCTAAAGGCCGGATCCACAGGAATCCTGTAAACAGTAAAGTTACCATGAGAAGCAGCACTGAAAATCTCTCTATGCTGCCTTATTCTTTCATCATAAGAATTAATAATGACTCTGGAATGTTTGACACCACTTCTCATATTCTTACGGATCTTTGAAAGCTCATCAATGAAGATTTCAAGACCGTCAAGAGAGAATATTTCAGGAGTCATGGGAGTTATTACCTCATCACTGGCTATTATAGCAGCTCTTTCAAGTCTGCCAAGTCCCGGTGAAAGGTCTAAAACAATATGGTCAAAGTCTTTATCAAGCTCATGAATTAAATCCTGAAGAACAAAAGGTTCCTCAGAAAGCTTGGTTTCACTATAGTTCTTTAAGCTTCCACCAATACCGAAAGTAGGGAGAAGATAAAGATTTTCAACGGATGGAACAGAAACAATAGCATCGTTAATATAGCATTTGCCCTGAAGAACATCTGCAAGCTCGTATTTTGGAGCTTCCTTAAGAAACCATGATGAGGCATTTCCCTGAGGATCAACGTCAATCAAGAGCGTTTTAAAGCCGTTCAGGGCTGATTGGCACGCGAGTGTGCCTGAGATAGTTGTTTTACCTACACCACCTTTCTGAAGGTGAAAAGATATAGTCTTTGCCATAATTCAACAAAATTTATCTTATACCTAATGGAAAAGAAATACAATATCCTACTGTTTAAATTAAATAATAATATAGTTATTATATAAAAATTTATAGAAATCAAATATTAAAGAAATAGCCTGCACTTTTCAAAAATGCAGGCCTAATCATAATTAAATCAATAAAAACCTTAGAGTTTCTTTAAAGCTTCCATATGCTTCTGAGCCTTATCTATCTTCTCAACAAACTCAGCTCTCTTGCCTTTTTCTTTCTCTATAGCCTCAGCTTTAGCATTGTTAATAAAGTTTGGATTATTAAGCTTCTTATCAACTCCATCAAGAAGAGCCTGAGTCTTCTCAATCTCACTCTTCAGTCTGGAAATCTCTTTTTCCACATCTATAGCTTCCCTGACAAACAGGTAGGATTCAAAGCCAGGAGCAGCAACAGGGAAGGCTCCGGAAATATCTGAAGACTTGTCATCATCAATGGTGACAGAAGCACTGTTGCTGAAAGTGCAAATTAAAGAAGCATACTTTCTCATAAATGCAGAAAGCTCACCTTTTTCATCAGTTCTAATAGTAACATTAAGTTTTCTATCTGGTGGGATACAAAGCTGAGCCTTAGCATTCCTTATTCCTCTGACTGCTTCCTGAAGACTTTCAACAAGAGAAGCTTCCTTTTCATGAACAAGTTTTTCATCAAAAACAGGGAATTCAGCACTAATAACCTTTCCATCCGTATTAGGTAACTTATCATATATTTCCTCCGTAATAAAGGAGAGGAATGGATGCATAAGCCTCATTGAACGGGCCAAAAGGTCAAGAAGAATAGAAACAATTCTATCCTTACGCTTATCATCATCGCTGTAAAGTTCAGGCTTAGAAGCCTCTATGTACCAGTCACAGAAATCATTCCAGAAGAAGTCATAAACTGCCTGAGCGCCTTCATTGAATCTATAACCCTGAAGAGCAGCATTCACCTTTCTGGCGTTCTCATTGAATGAGTGGTAAATCCACTTATCAACATCATTAAGGTCTTCTTCTTTGATTTCTACAATATTTCTGTCCTCAAGGTTCATGAGAATGTATCTAGTGGCGTTCCAAATCTTGTTAGCAAATTTAGAACCCATCTTGAAGGAATCCATATCAATCAAGACATCCTGTCCCTGGGCTGCAAGATAGCATAGAGTGAACTTCATGGCATCTGCGCCGTAAAGATCAACAACCTCAAGCGGATCTATTCCGTTTCCAAGACTCTTGGACATCTTTCGGCCCAGTTTGTCCCTTACAAGACCTGTAATATAGATATCCTTAAAGGGAACTTCTCCTGTAAACTCAAGTGAAGCCATAATCATTCTGGAAACCCAGAAAAAGATTATGTCATAAGCTGTAACAAGAGTGCTTGTCGGGAAGAACTTCTGTAAATCAGGAGTTTTCTCAGGCCAACCAAGAGTTGAGAACGGCCAAAGCCAGGAGCTGAACCATGTATCAAGAACGTCATTATCCTGTTTAATATTCTTGCTACCACACTTATCACAGCAGCATGGATCCTCACGCTTGACCATCATGTTAGAACAGTCGCTACAATACCACACAGGAATTCTGTGGCCCCACCAGAGCTGACGGCTTATACACCAATCTCTGATATTCTCAAGCCAGGAACTGTAAGTGTTTTCCCATCTCTTGGGATGGAACTCAAGCCTTCCGTCCTTCCATGCCTGAAGTGCTTTGTCAGCAAGAGGCCTCATTTTTACGAACCACTGTTCGCTCATGTATGGCTCAACTGTTGTATTACATCTGTAGCAGTGACCAACTTCATGGTCATAATCAGCAACAGAAGCAAGGTATCCCTGAGCTGCCAGCTCATCAGCAACCATGAATCTGGCCTTTTCTGCCGGAATATTTCTGAACTTCTCAGGACATACGTCATTAAGAGTTCCATCAGGATTGAGAATATTTATCGGAGTAAGATTATGTCTCTTTCCGCACTCCCAGTCGTTAGGATCATGGGCCGGAGTAATCTTAACCATACCGGTACCGAACTCTATTCCGACAAAGCTGTCAGCAATAACAGGAATCTCACGGTCTGTGAGAGGCAGCTTAAGCATTTTACCAATAAGATGCTTGTATCTTTCATCTTCCGGGTTTACAGCAACAGCCACATCTCCGAACATGGTCTCAGGTCTTGTTGTGGCAACAGTAATTCTGCCGCTTCCATCAGCAAGAGGATACTCAATATTCCACAAATGTCCCTTATCATTCTGGTGCTCAACTTCATCATCTGCAAGTGCTGTTCCACAATGAGGACAGTAATTGACCAGATACATTCCCTTGTAGACAAGACCACGCTCGTAGAGAGTGACAAAAGTCTCTCTGACAGCCTTTGAAAGGCCCTCGTCCATTGTAAAACGCTCATGGTCCCAGTCGCAGGAGCAGCCTATCTTCTTAAGCTGCTTGACAATAATATCATGATGTTTATCCTTGACCTGCCACGTCCTTTCAAGGAACTTCTCACGTCCGAGATCCTGTCTTCTCAAGCCTTCTTTTGCAAGCTGTCTTTCAACAATATTCTGTGTGGCAATTCCTGCATGGTCCGTTCCCGGAACCCAGAGAGTCGGGCGTCCGCCCATTCTGTAGTACCTGGTCAAAATATCCTGCAGTGAGTTATTAAGAGCATGTCCCATGTGGAGTATTCCTGTAACATTTGGTGGTGGCATGACAATTGTAAACGGCTCACCTTTTGCCTTAGATGGACGGAAATCTCCGGAATCTACCCAATTCTCGTAAATTCTGTCTTCAAAATTCTTAGGATCGTATACTTTTTCAAGCTCAATAGCCTTCATCTCAGGCCTCCCGGTCACATCATGTTTTTCGCTATATGATAGTTGAATAAAAGGATAATTACAACAAACAATGCTATAATACTTTCCATGAAGAAAACCTTAGTCCTAACACTTATGTTTATTACATCTCTGTGTTGTTTTGCCTCTGTCTTAAGTCCCTACTCAAGCAAAACAGTAAGCACCACACACTTTGAAATAATCTACAGTCCGGAAAGCGAGAATACAGCCGCTATCATTTATGAAAAGGGAGAACAGATATACAAAGAATTAACAGATATGTTAGGTATAGACCCTGAGTTAAGAATCCCTGTAGTTATTACAAATACCTACAAAGTAAACAACGCCTATTACACTTCATACCCATATAACATGATTGTTCTCTACGACCAGGTTTCTATATCAGACAGTCTAGCCGTCTTTGAAGAGACCATGCTTTCCATCTTCCGCCACGAACTGACTCATGCCCTTATTTACAACATCAGAGGCTCATTTCCTCAACTGGTCTCAGACATCTTGGGTGATTATGTTACTGCCTCATCAGCTCTATACATGGACCAATTCTTCACAGAAGGAATTGCCGTTTACAGCGAAAGCAGAACAGGAGAAGGAAGACTTAACAACTCCCACGTTATGGAAATAATCAAGCAGGCAAAAGCAGACGGCTCGTTTCCTTCCTGGAGTGTTGTTAACGGAACCATAGACACCTATGGGCGCGGTACAAATTCCTATATTTTCGGCGGCGCCTTCATGAATTACCTGGCAAGAACCTACGGCGAAGAGACTCTATTTAAGTATTTCAGGCTTTCTGGGGACATTCATTTTTTCAAACTCAGTAATGAGCTTTTTAAATCCGTGTTCAAAACAAGCCCTACAAAGGCTTGGAAAGCCTTTAAAGAAAGCATTGAAGTCCCTGAAACCGTTCATGATTGCCAGAGTCTCAAGATAGACGCATTTAAATCCGCACAGTCGTTTGAAGGCACATCTGAAGCAGACGACTATTATTACACAGCCTCCTCGGCCTCAGGTGACATTTACAAAGTAGCCGCAGACGGCTCAGTCTCAGAGAAAGTTGGCTCAGTCTACTCGCTCTACAACAATCTTGATGTGGCACAAAACGGTCTTATCCTTGCTTCCCGCAATCAAATGGAAAAGACTGCTCTGGTTCTCCTTGACCCAAACGGAAACACCCTGCTAAGCCTGGAGGGTGAAGAAGTCAGAGGTTGCATTGTCCAGGTGGCCAATGCCTTTAGCCTTGTAACTTTCTCAGCCGAGAACCAGGTTGGAAGGCTCACCGTTTACTCCCTTGAGCCCAAAAACGGCAAATACTGTGCAACGGCAGAAAAGGCCATAGAGCTTGGACCAGATGCAGTTATTCTCAGCATGGACGGTACAGAAACTGGCTACGTAGTTTTTCTCTTGAAGCAGGGTCTTGAAAGAAAAATAGTCTACCTGAACCTGGAAGACTACAGCATGGCAGCTTTAGAGGTATCAGATATCCTTATTAATGACATCTCCTGCATAAACGGCTCAGAAAGCATAGTTTTCTCATTCAACAACACAGACCCTTCCGACCCATCTTTCTCGCGCCTAGGCCTTATAGATTTTATCCCAGAGACAAACAGCGCCACCATGCACCTGTCAACAAAAGACATCTCTGGGGGCATCTACAATCCGTCTTCCAACGGACAGACCGTTTTCTATATAGCCAGATTCAAAGACAGGGATGAAATCTGCCTTTCAGATCTCTCCTACTTCTCTCTTGAATACAGTGGAGAGCTCTCTGCATCAGCCTTTACAGTTGAAAGTAGTACAATTAATCTTCAAACTCTTGAGGAAGATTCAGCGCCTTATAGTCTCTTTAAAAACATTCAAAGAGGTAGCTTCTTACCCTTTGCCTTCAATCCATCAAAAGAAGACTCGGCAAACCTTGGCTTGACTTGGATTACTTCTGATTTAACTCAAAGCTTAAGTATAGTAGCTACAACTGGGTATGACTTTACAGACAAGCTTTACTACTTACGCGCCACTGCCACATACTCTGCTCTTCCTATAGAACTGTCTCTTGACCAGTGCCTCTTTGTCCCGACAGACACCCCCTCTATCTCCAACTATGTTGTTCAATTAACAGCCGAAAAAGCCTTTGTCCTAAACAGTGACAACAGGGTCATAACCCTATCAGATACCATAAGCATTAACAGCGCTGAATCTTTCAGGCCACGCAACAGTTTTTCTGCAAATTATTACAATGCTAAGAAATCCGGCCTTGGCTACTACGACTTCTCAGCCCAGTCCATCACACTTAGCCTCACTTCTGACTACGCGGGTTTATCCGCTGCTTTGAGACTTAAACCCGTACTTCCATTTAACTGCTCAGGCAAGCTCACCTACAACCTTCCCTTAAGTCTTGGAGCCTCTGTATTTCACTACTTTGGCTCTTCTTCAACCTATCTTGGTTTCAGTGCAGGAGCCACCCTTTTTGCCTATGACTTTATGGACAACCTACCCTACACTCTGTTTTTCTTCAAACGAATTCATTTAGATGCTTCTTACCAGCACATAACTGGCATTATTCCAGACCGTGCTTCTATTTCTTCAAATACAGTTTCCGCGTCCCTTCTATTTGACTTCTGCCCAATAATTGGCCAAGGCCTGTCAGAGATTACTATCCACATGGGCCCAAGCATGACATGGAATCTGAAAGACGAGAAGCCTTCATGGACATTTACCATAAGAATGCACCTCAACCAGCGAATTCAAAAAAAAATAGGTTACCTTTCTCCTGTTGACTTCAGGAAATTGGCAACCTAGTCTTCAGAAACTGCTCCAATGAATTGGGGTCAATTCAGAAGGCAGCCCTTGTTCAATGCTTATAATTCTTATTATTCAGAAATCTCTGTTACTATAACTTCTTCGACAGTAGGCTCTTCAACAGGGGCCTCTTCAACTACTGGCTCTTCGACAGGTGCTTCCTCAACAACTGTCTCTTCTTCAGCTGTTTCTTCTACCACAGACTCCTCAGAAATAGCTGACTCAACGACTTCTGCGTTTTCAACAGTTTCTGTAGTTTCAACAACTATTTCCTCTACAACTGTTTCAGTGGCAGCAGGCTGCTCAATTGGCTGAATGCTCTTAAGGTGGATATCCACGGAGTAGCCCTTTCCATCCAGGTACTTCAAAATATCATCAAGGGTGAAATCATCCAAAGACTTTGAAGCAGTAGTAGATTCAGTAGCCTTTACCGGAGTAATGTTCTCAAGATTTATAGGACTGCTGACATCTGGAAGTGGAATTGAAGAAGAAGCTCTGTTTCCAAAGAGACTGAGAGCTCCTGCAAAAACAATGACAAAAGCAGCAGCCACACCCATGAACTGCGGAACAGTGAACTTTATTTCCTTTCCAAAGAACTTCTTCTTTGCCGGCTTGTTGAGATAGTTCTTCTCAAGCAAGGCAAGGACTCTGTCCTGATGGGGCTGGATCTCTTCCTGTGTCAAAGCAGCGGATTTAACAGTATCTCTAAGCTTTTTAAGTGAGTTATAGCGGATCTTACAACCAGTACAGTAGCTAAGATGCTCCTCAACCTGACTCTTCCATGGCTCATCAAGCTCTCCATCCAGATAAGTGTTGAGAATCTGGTCATCAAGGCACATTTACTTCCTCCCTGTTCAAGTAGACTTCAAGGTCTTTTCTGGCCCTGTGTACTCGAACCTTAACGTTACTTTCGGAAATACCAAGAACCTTGCCAATCTGCCTATAGTCAAGCCCTGCATATTCTTTAAGAACTATCACAGTTCTATAGATATCAGGTAATTGAGCAACTGCTTTCCTAACGGCCTGCTGCGATTCCTGTAAAAGTAATTCAGAAGCCCCGTCACGGAAAGGATTCAAGGCAGCCATAGGAGCCTTCTTAATCTTTTCAATAGAAGCATTTTCTCTGGCCTTTTTCTTTACGTGGTTGAGAGCAAGGTTCTTAACAACCCTGATCAACCAGAACTTGGAATCATCCATGGACGGAAAAACCATGTCCTTGTCGTAAAACCTGATAAATGCATCCTGACAGATGTCCTCAGCCACGTCCTGATTGTAGGTTATATGGTACGCAACCTTCATCAATACAGGAAATAACTCGTTGTAAACCTGTCTGAACTGAACTTCATCACTACTTCTAATTTCCATAACGCAAACAACACAAAAGCCTAAATGTTACAAATCAGGCCGTAAAATAATCATTTTTTTAAAATCTGGGGTCCCTGCGGAGTATCCTTCACAGTATATCCTAGATTTTCCACCTCTGCTCTGAGAGAGTCAGCTAACGCCCAGTTTTTATCCTTCTTGGCCTGTCCCCGCTTTTCAACCAGCTCAAGAACCTCTGAAGGGATAGCCTCTTCTTTTGCCTTAGGAGCATCCAGAAGTTTAAGACCAAGAACCTCATCCATGTATGAAAGAGCTGTAAGCTTCTCGGATGGGGAAATCTCCTCGTCCTTTACCAGGCCCCAAAGGGATGAGAGGGCGCGGGAGAGGGAAAGGTCATTGCAGACAAACTCATCAAAGCTGTCTGTGTACTGCTTTGCTTTCTCTGAGAGAGAGTCTGCCTTCTTATCTCCGTACTCAGCAATTCTCTGCATAAGATTAAGCCTGGCGTTTCTTGCAGAATCAAGACCTTCAAAAGAGAACTGAAGCTGGGTTCTGTAATGGGCTCCGAGACAGAAGTATCTGTAATCCAGAGCATCATAACCGTGTTCTTTCAGTACAGGAAGAGTCAGAAACTCTCCACTGGATTTACTCATCTTACCCTTGTCGGTAAGAAGGAACTCGCCGTGCATCCAGTACTTGACCCACTGTTTTCCGGTAGCTGCCTCAGCCTGGGCTATCTCATTTGTGTGGTGAACAGGAATAGCATCTATGCCACCACAATGAATATCAAACTGCTCGCCAAGATAGTGCATGCTCATGGCTGAGCACTCAATATGCCAACCAGGGTATCCACGGCCCCACGGAGAATCCCACATCATATCCTGTTTTCCGAACTTGCTCTGTGTGAACCAAAGAACAAAATCCTTGGGGTTTCTCTTATTGGTATCAACATCTATTCTGGCGCCGCTCTTTAGATCTTCAAGTCTGAGTCTTGCAAGTTTTCCATACTGGGGGAAGGTATCAATACTGAAGTAGACATTGCCCCCGGCAATATAGGTGTGCCCACCATCTTCAAGCCTCTTGATGAGAGCAATCATCTGGTCAATATGCTTCGTTGCCGGGCAGACAACTTCTGGCCTGATGATATTCAGCTCGTCATAGTCCCTAAAGAAGGCCTTAGTATAGAAATCAGCAATATCCCAGACAGACTTTCCAGTCTCTCTGGCTGTCTTTTCCATCTTGTCTTCGCCGTCATCACCGTCCCCGGTCAGGTGGCCAACGTCTGTTATATTCATGACATGCTTGACCTTGTAGCCGGCATGCATGAGCATTCTCTTAAGAGTATCTTCAAATATAAATGTCCTGAGGTTTCCTATATGGGCATAGTTGTAGACTGTAGGCCCACAGGTATAAAGTCCAACATGGTCTTCGCTTACAGGAACAAACTCCTCAAGCTTTCTGGACATGGTATTGTATAGCTGTACTTTCATTCAAAAACACTCCGTATCGAAAAAAGAATACAAAAATACTATCAATAAATCAATTGTACGAACATTGAAACACTGGCTGGGAAAATGATAATTTTACAGCAGAGATTATGTTTATGGTTTATGAAGAAGATAACAAAGCTTTCATAAGGGGCTTCAGAGACGCCTTCCCTATTTTCATCAGCTATTTCACCGTCTCTCTGGCTGTTGGAATAAATGCCAGAAATGTCGGCCTTTCTGTATTTCAGAGCGGCCTCATGAGCTTTCTGAACTTGACCTCCACTGGCCAGGCCGCCGGAATCCGGATTATCAGCGAACACGGCTCCTTCATTGAGCTTGCCCTAAGCCAGCTTGCCATAAACCTAAGATATCTGCTTATGGGTACAGCACTTGCTGTGAGGCTGAGACCGGGCCAGAGTCTTGGCAGACGCATCTTGGTCGCCATAGGAATCACGGATGAAATCTTTGCCCTCTCCGCCTCCACCCCAAAGCCCCTAAGCCCCAGGTATGTTTTTGGGTGCTATTGCATGTCCATGCCTGGCTGGGTTCTTGGCACCATGATAGGCTCTGCTTTGGGCAATATCCTCCCCCTCTCCATAGTTTCCGCCCTCTCCATTGCTCTCTACGCCATGTTTACCTACTTGGTAATAGAGCCGTCAAAAAAGAGCAAAGTCCTTGTTGGTCTTGTTATTATCTCCATGCTCCTGAGCCTCTTAACCGACAAGATACTTCCATCTCTTTCATTCGGTATGAAAGTAATTATCCTTACAGTGGCAATTGCATCAGTTGTCTCAATCCTGTTTCCACTTCCAGAGGAGGACCTGGAAAAATGAATGATAATCTTTATATCTACCTCTCAATCATCTCAATGGCGGTGGCAACAAACCTAGTAAGGATTCTCCCATCACTTCTTCTAAAACGCCCTATAAAAAACACCTTCATCAGGTCCTTCCTGTATTACGCTCCCTACGTAACTCTCTCAGTAATGGCCTTCCCATCCATTCTTTACAGTACAGGGAACTTCTACGGCGCTTTAATAGGCTTTATCTGCGTTATTCTTCTCTCGTTCACCAAGGTCGGCATGTTTGTTTCAACCTTCGGCACCTGCCTGATTGTCTACCTGGCCCAGCTAGTTTTCTAAAGCGTAAAAAAAAGGGGCCAACTCGGTAGCGACCCCTTTAAATCAAGAATCTGTCTTATTTTCTCTTCGGCTTGGCAATGATTGAAGCTAGTTCCGGCTTCTTCTCAAGGTTCTTTACCAGACCGCGGGCTCTTGCCTTGTTCACGTAGGAAGCTTCCTCGAATGAGTAGTGGAAGTTTGTGTGTACATCGTAAGTGCCGTTCATAAGAGCAAAGGCGTCTTCTGTCATGACCAGCTCTTCATCTGTTGGAATTACAAAGATCTTGACTGGAGAGTTATCTTTAGAAATCTCAAACTCAGCATTTCTGCAGAGACAGATTTCGTTCTTGTGCTCATCTAGGCAGATACCGAAGTTCTCAAGGCCTTCAACTGAACCCTTTCTGATGAGAGAGCTCATCTCGCCAACACCGGCGGTGAAGACAATTGCGTCTACTCTTCCAAGGAGTGCTGCGTAGGAGCCAATGTACTTTTTGATTCTATGGCATTCCATATCTACTGCAAGCTGAGCCTTCTTGTCGCCCTTAGCTGCTTCATTTGCAACATCACGGCGGTCAGACATGCCACAGATACCGAGAAGACCGGATTTCTTATTCAGTGCTGTATCCATTTCCTTTGCGCTCATACCGGTGTGACTCATTATGTAAGGCATGATAGCCGGATCCATGTCTCCAGATCTGGTACCCATGACAAGTCCCTCAAGAGGAGTGAGACCCATGGAGGTGTCAATACAGACTCCGTTCTTAACTGCACAAACGGAAGCACCGTTTCCAATATGGCAGATGATAACATTGGTATCCTTATTCTCCTTACCAAGAAGCAGCGCTGCTCGCTTGGCGCAGTAAAGGTGGCTGGTTCCGTGGAAACCATAGCGACGGACATTGTACTTCTCGTACCACTCATAAGGGACTGCGTACATGTAGGCCTCTGGGGGCATGGTCTGATGCCAAGCCGTGTCAACAATGATTGCGTGTGGGACGTTTGGCATGACCTTCCTGGCAGCTTCAATACCACCAATGTTTGCCGGCATGTGAAGTGGCCCGAGGGGGATAACTGTCTTCAGCTGCTCTACAACTTCATCTGTGACCAGTGCAGACTTCTTAAAGAGCTCACCACCGTGCAGGACTCTGTGTCCCACAGCTCCAATTTCCTTAACGTCTTTGATTACTCCGTACTTCGGGTCAGTAATCATCTTGATGATCAGCTCAACAGCTTCAGTATGTGTAGGGCATGTGAATTTATCGGTAAATTCTTCCTTTCCTGTTGCCTTGTGCTCTATTGTTGAGTACTCAAGTCCGATTCTCTCAACAACACCAACGGCCAGAACATCTTTATTGTCCCAGTCATACACCTGGTACTTTGCAGAAGAACTTCCGCAATTAAGTGACAGTATAACCATAAATCCTCCGATTATTTGCTTTCAGAAACTAAGCTAGGTAAATTAAAACACAACTTTTAGTCTTTTACAATGTTTCTCAGCCAAACACCCTTCTTAACAAGGATTAGTCCCAGTAGTGCCTTTGCCAGTCCTCCTATCTGGACGCTTATAAAGATCCAGATAACGCTTAAATCTGTGAAACGACTGAGAATAAAGGCTATTGGATAGAGGAATGTGATAGTCAGAAAACCATCGAACAAGAAGGTTATGAAGGTTCTGCCACCACTTCTTAAGGTGAAGTAAATGGCGTTTTTGAAGGCCTCAATCGGCATGCAGATAGCCTGAACCATTATTATGCTTGTAGCAATACTTCTTGCGGCGTCTGTGGTGTTGTAAATCTGTGGAAAGAGCCTAGCTACGCTGAACATAATCAAGCCAACAAAGCTACTGAAAAAGACTGAGAAACAAATAATCTTTGTGTCTGTCTCTTTTGCTTCTTCCATCTTACCTGAGCCTAGAAGACGTCCAACTATTATTCCAACGCTGTTTCCAAATGCCAAAAAGACAACTTTGAAAAAGTTATCCAAAGTGGAAGCTATGTTTGTACCAGCTACTGCGTTCAGGCCTCTTGTGGAAAAGCACTGATTAATCAGTGACATACCAAGAGACCAGAGGGCTTCGTTCAGAAGAAGAATCATGCCCTTACTCATAATATCTGAAACAAGGTAAGACGGAACCCTGAGCGTTCTGTAAACACCGTGTGCAAAAGGCATGTCAGATGTGTGAGTATGAGTCCAGAAGGCAACTACAAACAACTCCACAAACCTGGAAAGAACAGTAGCTATGGCTGCACCACGGACCCCGAGAGCAGGAAAGCCAAAGGAACCAAAAATAAGTAGATAGTTAAATACCAGGTTTACAAGTACAGCTGCCACCCCAGCCCTCATGGGAACTATAGTCTGTCCACACTCACGGAGAGTGGATGAATAGGCTTGAACAAGGGCAAATACAGGTAGCCCAAACAGCATAATCAGTAGGTAGTCTTGCCCGTATAAGAGAGCTGCAGCCAGGTCTCCTCCGTCTGCACTCTCACTGAGGAACAAGTTTATCAGAGAGGTGCCAAATAGAGAGAAGACGAGAATAGCAAGAGCAGAGACTATCAGGGCTAGTATGAACTTGAAACGGAAAGTGTTTCTGATTCCTTCACTGTCATCTTTGCCAAAGAACTGCGCAGTAAAGATTCCAGCACCGGATAGGCCTCCGAAAATACAGAGGTTATAGACAAAGAGAATCTGGTTTACTATGGCCACTCCGGACATCTGCTCAGTTCCGAGACGTCCAACCATTATGTTGTCCAGAAGGTTTACAAAATTTGTGAATCCATTCTGAATCATTATGGGAACAGCAACTATCAGAACCGTCTTTAAAAGCTGCTTGTTATCTTCTTTCACAACAAGCCTTTTATTCCTAATTTCTCTTTTAGTCAACAATGCTGAGGCACTTTGTGACGTCTTTATATAGTGAGATGAAGAAACTGTCTGTTTTTATTATTTGTGCCCTCCTCTTTACTTTTTCTGTTATGGCTGAAGCCTCTCTTTCCATGACAATTGGTGGAGGGGCTGAGAGAGCGTATGTCCTCACTGACTTCAGAAGTGAAAACGCAAAATTCAGAATTTCTGTTAAGAGAAATGAAGAGTCACTGATTATTGCCACCCCGCCATTTTTCAGAGTTAAAATCTCTGAAGACATAACTCTCGGCGAGTTCAAAACTGGGAAGTTACTCTCTGCTCTTTCCTCTGATGAAAGAACTTTTCTGAGTTTTGAGAACAAAATCTTCACTGAACCCACAACTCTTTCTTTGAACCCTGAGCATATGGGACTGACTGTAGAAAAGGAAAAATGGGCACTTGCTTACAGCTACCCGACAACTCTTTTTGTAGCTACTGGTGGAGATAAGTATTTTTCAGCAATCAAGTTAGAAGAAGTAAGTGCTTCATCAGTATCTATAGCAGGCTACAAGGCAGACTGGAGCAAAGAGAAACTACCTGGCTTTAACTACTCTTTCCTCTCTGGTTTCTCACGTAACTTCAAAATGCAAGGTCTCCCAGTTCTTGTCTCCTCATACGTCAAAGGAAAGAGCAACACCCTATCTTTGCCTTCCTTAACTCTTATCTCTTTTTTACAAACAGAATGGAAAGCCTTATCTTTCTCACTCTCTTCTCTATACGGTTCTGAAAGAACAAATACTTTTTCTTTTACACTGAACTCCAGCTTGCACTTCTCAGTTGAAGAGACTTTAGGAAACAAGCCTATTTACGGCATGACAAGCCAGTACAGAAAGGTAAGCCTTACAACTGAATTTAGCTACAGTGGTTTTGAAATCAGAGGAATTCACACAAGGACAAACGGAACAGATAATTCTGTTAAAGAAGAGTCTGAGTACCGCTTTAAATACTCTGCAAAGGACATAAACGCGGTTGTAGAAACTTCTCTCTCAAGGACAGATGGAATTCACACGACTTCCTTCTCTCTTTCTCTTGAACTGAATGACGCACAACTGTCTCTGAATGCGGAAAAAATCCGCCTGGTGCTTTCCTGCACCGTAGTTGCGGATGATTACAGCTTAAAGCTAAGCATGAATCAGGACAGGGTCCTGACCATGGTTTTTAAGTATAGCTACTCAGAAGCTGATTGAATTGTTTGATGGGAACTTAGGTTCACTTGTTACGTTTATGCCAAGCTTTCTAAGGCCCTTTGAGTCTCCTGCTGAAGGAATATGGCTCAGATGAGCCTCACAGCCCTTAAGCTCAGGCAGCTTCTCAAGAGCAAGCTGAGCTGCTGGGTTCATTGGGGCTGACATGGCAAGACAGATAAGCATCTCATCAAGGTTAAGACTGATTCCAGGCTCACTGAGGGTGCTCTTCATCTTTCTGACTGAGTCAAGAACCGGGAACGGAATGAGCTCAATTTCATGGTTGATTCCAGCAAGGGCCTTAAGAGCGTTTATAACAAGGGCACTGGAAGCATGAAGAAGTGAAGAGTTGTGGCCTGTGACGAACCTCCCGTCATTAAGAAGCATGGCAGCAGCACAGGTCTTACCATTTTTATTCTTACCTCTTTCAATTGCATCCTGAAGAGCTTCTTCAGCCTTGATTACACACTCCCTGTCTTCTGGCTTGAGCCCTGACTTTTCCATGATGGTTCTTGTCCTGAGCATGGTTTCCTTGCTTCCTATTCCCTGGACGTATTCGCACTCGGAGCGGAAGTACCTTCTGACTATCTCCTGGCGCGCAGCTTCACGTACCACCGCGTCATCAATTATACCAAAACCAAGCCTGTTCACGCCCATGTCTGTGGGTGAGTTGTAAACAAACTTTCCATCTGTGAGCTTGTCCAAAATCTTTCTTAGTATTGGGAAGGCTTCAATATCCCTATTGTAGTTAACGGCAATATTGCCCGTAGCGCTTGCGTAGAAGGGGTCAATCTGGTTGTAGTCCCCCAAATCCGCTGTGGCCGCCTCGTAGGCAATGTTTACAGGGTGGTCTATTGGCAGGTTCCAGATTGGGAAGCTTTCATACTTGGCGTATCCGGCTTTTCTGCCCTGTCTGAACTCGTGGTATATCTGACCAAGGCATGTTGCAAGCTTTCCACTTCCAGGGCCAGGAGCTGTAACAACTACTACCGGCTTATCAGTTGGAACGTAAGGGTTAATTCCATAGCCTTCATCACTAACTACAAGATCTACATTTTCAGGGTAGCCAGGGATGCTCTTGTGGAAGAAAACCTGTACACCGCGCCTCTGGAGCATGTCAGAAAAGCTTAATGCGCTCTTTTCTCCGTTAAATCTTGTAATAACAACCTTGTTTGCTGAGATTCCCCACTGCTCAAAGTCAGAAATCATTTTGAAAACATCTGTGTCATAAGTAATTCCAAAATCACTTCTCACTTTGCGGTGCTCAATATCCCCAGAACTGATACAAATAATTACATCCAGCTGGTCTTTAAAAGACTGGAAGACTCTCATCTTAACGTTTGTATCAAAGCCGGGAAGAATTCTCTGAGCATGGTAGTCAAAAAGAAGCTTTCCTCCACATTCGAGGTAGAGTCTCCCATCAACCTTCTGCATCCTTTCAGTAATGTACCTTGTCTGCTCTTTTAAATATTTTTCATTATCAAAACCTGTCTTCTTCATACCTCTACCCTCTCTCAACAAACCAACTTCTTATGTAGATCCTTTGCTATTTTCTCTCCATCACTGGAAAAGAGAGCTTTCACAATCTCCAGCCCAAACTCCATGGCGCAGCCTGCACCACGGGCAGTAATTATATTTCCATCCCTTAAAACTCTGTCTTCAAGAAACTTGGTTGAAGAGCCTTCAACTTCCATACCCGGATAGCACACTGCCTTCTTTCCATCCAAAATTCCAAGAGGATGAAGGACCAAGGCTGGGGAAGCACAGATGGCACAGATAAACTTCTTCTCACTGTTCATCTTCTTAAGATAAGCTGAGACTTCAGCACTAGAAGCCAGGTTTTCAGCTCCCCTGAGACCTCCTGGGAGAATTACTGCATCAAAGTTTTCATTTTTAGAATCTGAGAAAAAGGAATCACAACCAATTTCAACACCATGACTACCTGTGGCTGTTCTTTGAGGGTTATTCTCAAGAGCCGCAACCGTTACATCTACCTTTGCACGCCTAAGAATATCTATAGGTGCAAGGGCTTCAACTTCTTCAAATCCATTTGCAAGGATAACAAGTGCCTTCATACTGAACCCTCCTATTTACAATAAGACCGGC